>JBJKSV010000695.1:0-11708 GCA_046703605.1 Limisphaerales bacterium | reverse complement strand
CGTCTTGGTCCCACTCCCGATTCAGGGTGCCGTGCCAGCTTTTTGCCCTCCTGAGTGTGGGCCGGTCAAGACGCGCCCCGCCTGAAAAATCATCAAAAAAAGAGGGTTGACAACTTTCAATGAGATTGTCATATTGTCCTATGACATGTTGAAAACCGAAGACCACTATGCTCCTCCAGCTTAATTTCAAATCCGGCAAGCCGGTCTATCTCCAGTTGGTTGACCAGGTCAAGGCCGCCGCCGCCTCTGGCGCGTTGCGCTCCGGAGAGGCCCTGCCCCCCATTCGCCCGCTGGCGGAGGAGTTGCGCATCAACCGCAACACGGTCGCCAAGGCCTACGCCGAGTTGGAATCCCAGGGGGTCATTGAAACCCTGGTTGGGCGCGGCAGCTTTCTCAAGGAGAACAACTCCCCTCTCAAGAAGCAGGTGCGCCTCAAAATGCTGGCCGAGGAAATCGACGCGGCCATTGTCCAGGCCCACCATCTCCAGGTCGGCCAGGAGGAATTCATGGACTTGGTCAGCGAGCGGTTGGGGGTCTTCGAGCAGCAAAACAAAGTCCGCGAGGCAAAACCAAAGGAACAAACATGAACCCGGAACCATTGGTAATCGAAATCAACCACCTGGTGCGCAAATTCGGACGCACCGACGCCATCAACGACCTGAGCCTGCGAGTCCGGCCTGGACAATGTTACGGCTTTTTTGGCCGGAACGGCGCGGGAAAGACCACCACCATCAAATGCCTGTTGAACCTGCTCCGGCCAACCGCCGGGGAGGTGCGCGTCTTTGGCCTGAACCCGCGGCGGGAGGAAGTGGCGGTCAAATCGCGCCTGGCTTATGTGCCGGATTACGTGGCGTTTTATCCCTGGATGACCGTGCGGCAGGTGTTGGATTACCTCGCCTCATTCCGCCGGTACTGGAACCTCAAGCTGCAAGGGGACCTGCTAAGCCAATTCCGTTTGGACGAGCGGAAAACGACAAACGCCCTCTCCAGGGGCCAGCGGACCCAACTGGCGCTCATCGGGGCGATCTGCGCCGAACCGGAACTGCTCCTCCTGGATGAGCCTACCTCCGGCTTGGACCCAATCGTCCGGCGCGAGTTCATCGAGACAGTCATCGGCGCCTACCAGGAGGGCCAGCCGGGGAACCGGACCGTGTTCGTCTCGACGCATCTCATCAGCGAGTTCGAAGGACTTATCGACGAGTTCACCATTATCGAAGAGGGGCGCGAAACCATGACGCTGGGCGCCGATGAAGCGCGCTCCCGCTACAAAAAGATCCGGGCGCGATTCGCGGCCCCGGCGCCTGCCGCGGATTTTCCCGAAGCCAGGCACATCCGCCGCGCAGGCCGGGAACTCGAACTGACCGTAAACGGCCACTCCGAGCAGGTCCTGGAGAGGCTCAAGTCGCTTTCGCCTGAGGCGATCACGACCGAGGCCCTGACCCTGGAGGAAATCTTTGTGGCAGCGCTCAAATGAGGCGACCAATATGAACACGCGACTGATCAAAGAAACCAGGGACCTGCTCCCGGTGCTTGCCGGAGCAGTGCTCATCACATTCCTGCCTTATGTCATCTGGGGGCACGCGGCGGCGAATTATGCACCAGTCATATTCGCCTTGACATGTGCCATACTTGCAAGCGCCTCCTTTGGCGGCGAATTGCAGCACCGGACGCTGGGCCTGCTGCTGTCGCAGCCAGTTTCGCGCTCGGTGATTTGGCTGGAAAAGATGCTCGTGCTGGGCGCGGCCATCGTAATCTGCACGGGTGTGGCGTGGAGGACTTTCGGCCTCTTCCGGCCGTACGTTGTCACTGACCCATTTGCCCGGCTTTACCTCACCTTGATTCCCCTGTGCGCCTGGTGCGGGGTGCCTTGGTTCACCTTGGAAACCCGAAGCGCTATTGCGGGAGCGGTGTTTGGGCTGGTTGCGCCGGCGGGCCTGGTTGGGCTAGGTGTCCTGGCGGCGGACAAATGGCTTCATTTTGAACAATTGGGGATGGGAGGCCAGGGGATCAAGCTGCTCGTGACCGGCCTGCTGCTGGCGTACTGCGCCACAACCTTTGTCTTAGGCTATCTGAGATTCAGGCGACTCGAACTCACCGACGCCGAATCTACCGACCTGGCGTTGCCGGGAGCTATCGAGGCCGCCCTGGCTGGCACCTTGAGCCGGACCGCTTCAAAGCTCGGCGGCCCTCTCGGGAGCCTGGCCAGGAAGGAGCTTGGGCTTCAGCAGACCAGCTTTCTCATCATGGCGGTGTTCTGCCTGCTGGCCGCCATCGGAGCCGGCGTTTACTTCGTCCGACCGGCGTGGGGCGACATCATTATAGGTGGTGATTTTGCGGTTTATGTGATCATGATCCCGCTGGTGGTCGGCGCGTTGGCGGCGGCGGAGGAACGGACGCTTGGAATCGCCGATTGGCACTTCACCCTGCCGCCTTCCGCCTGGCGGCAGTGGTCCGTCAAAATCCGGGTTGCCTTCTCCATCAGCTTGCTCTTGGGCTTGTTGCTTCCGGTTTCCCTCTATTTCGGCGGAAGAGCGATGTCTGGGCTCTTTGACGTTGGACTTCGAGGGCCGCCCATTGGAGCGGGAGAATGGGGGATATTGCTGGAGCAGGGCCTCATCATCCTGCTCTGGCAGGTGTGCTTTACAGGCGTAGCGCTCTATGCCGGCTCATTCTGCAACAGCACCCTGCGAGCCATCCTCGCCGGATTTGTTCTTATTCCCGTTGTTGTCGGCTGGATTTGGCTTGTCCCCGGATTGGCCGTTGCCATCGGCCGGGCGGGACTGACCAATTTTGTGAGCGTGGTACTCGCCCTGGTGCTGTTGGGCTTCACGCAATGGTTTGCCTGGCGCAATTTCCGCGAACGCCATCTCCCCACGCGTGCCATCGCGGGCCAACTCGTGCGGTTGGGCTGTTACGGCATAGGATTCGTCTTCCTGCTGGTCTGCACTGTGCTGGTGTTCAAGGGACAGATCCTGGACATCCATGCTCCATGGCCTTCGTAGGCGATCGAAACCTTGAGCGCGGCGGATTAGCTTGCCCAATTTGGCTTAAAGCCCGGCCAAGCCAGACGACATCTCCCAGCGTCGGTGCGGGCCCTCGTTCGGGTTCACCCAAAAGGTAACGCCATCCTTCCACCGTCCCAGAAAGACCGCCTTGGAGACGCCAAAACGACCTTGTCAGGGTCCGCGCCTCTCCTTTATGCTTATTGCATGGGGCTGACCAGACAGAAGCTGGTGGTCAAGGAAAGCCGGCCCGCTTGGCGCCAAGCCGGCGTGCCGATGCGGATGTTGCGAGGCGCCTCACCCCGCCGACACCTGGCTGGCCAGGAGGGGCAGCCAAAAAAACTATGCCGCGACTCGTAGTAATCAATGGCGCCGAATCCGGGAAAAGTTATGAGCTAAATCCGGCCGGCTCGGTCGTTGGCCGGCAGGCTGGTGTCGAGGTTCGGCTCGAAGGGGCAAAAGTGAGCCGGCGTCATGCCCGGGTTTTTTCAGATAAGGATGGCTTTCACGTGGAGGACCTCGGATCGAGCAACGGCACGTTCCTGAACGGAAGGAAACTGCAGGCCCCCGCGGCTCTCAACCAGATGGACGAGATCGAAATCGGGTCTTACCGCCTCCGGTTTGAAGTCGCCGACGGCTCTCCCGACATCACGATTCGGGCCCGTACTTCGGCCAACACCGCCAACGCCGAGCTTTACCAGGGCAACGCCGCTCGCAAGCTGGAGGTCATTCTGCGGCTATCCTCCGACCTGGGTCGTTCCCTCGACGTCAACCGGCTCCTGAGCCAGGTTCTCGACCACTTGTTTGTTCTCTTTCCGCAGGCCGAGCGGGGCTTGGTCATTTTCCTGGAGGAGGGACGGCCATTCGTCCGGGCGCAAAAGCGGCGCTCGAATGTTTCGGAGGCGCCCGGCTTCAGCACTTCCGTCGTCCGTCGAGTCGCTTCCGAGGGAGTGGGCATCTTCGCCGAGGACCTGCAAACGGACAGCCGCTTTTCCAGCGCCCAGAGCATTGTTTCACTGGGCGTTCGCTCCTTCATCTGTGTTCCGCTGCAAACCAAGGGCGGCAAAGCCATGGGGGTGCTGCAACTCGAGCGAATGGGCCGTGGCCACGAATTCACGCCTGAGGACCTCAACCTGCTGACCGCCATCGGGCTTCAGATCTCAGTTGCCCTGGAGAATGCTCAGCTTCACCAGGAGTTGCTCGCCCGCCAGCGGATTGAGAACGAACTGGCTCTGGCTCGGGAGATCCAATTGAGTTATCTGCCCGGTGACACAGTGGCATTGCCCCACAAAAACGTCGAGCTCTATGCCGAACTCATCCCCGCGCTGGAGATTTCCGGCGATTTCTACGACTATTTCGACATTGGACGCAATCGTTTGGCGATAACTGTTGCCGACGTTTGCGGCAAGGGCATCCCCGCCGCGCTCTTTATGAGCATGGTCCGCGCCCTGCTGCGCAACCTGGCCGAAAGAGAGGACGACCCCGGTGTGCTCCTGCGCTACCTGAACAACGCGGTTGCCCAACAGAACCCCAAATGCCAATTCGTCACCCTGAGCCTTTGCGTGCTCGACCCCGTCCTGAAGACCATTGAGATTGCCTCCGCCGGTCATCTTCCACCCCTCATCAGGCGCTGAGACGGATCGGTGGAAACCGTGGCCGGCGAGCAAGGCCCGGTTCTGGGCTTCATGGAGCGGGCGCAGGACTACCCAAAGGTGCGCTATGAGCTGCGTCCAGGGGAACTGTTGCTCCTTTACACCGATGGCGTCACGGAGGCCCCGGCGCCCGACAACCAAATGTTCGGCGCCGAACGCCTCCGCGCCTCTCTGGCTGAAGCGCCTTTCCCCTCCCAACTCAGTCAATGGATCCGCTCCCTTCGGCGGGCGATTGAGCAATTCACCGGGAATCGCTCGCAGGAGGACGATATTACCTTGGCCCTGCTGCGGGTGCGCTGACCGGAAAGGAATGGGCGTTTAATCCCCTGTCGCGGTGTTTAATAGCCTTGACCTGCCAAGTGGGGGGCTTTTAATCTATGGGTTTGATAGGCAAAATTCATGTTTGCGCAACTTAAGAGCCTGTTTTCCAATGACATTGGAATAGACTTGGGAACAGCCAACTCCCTCGTTTATGTTCGAGATCGAGGGATCGTTCTGCGGGAACCCTCCGTCGTCGCCATCCAGGCGGGCACTACCAATGTGCTGGCCGTGGGTGAGGAAGCCAAACGGATGCTGGGACGCACCCCGGGCAACATTGTGGCCATTCGGCCCATGAAGGATGGCGTGATCGCGGATTTCGAGATCACCGAGTCGATGCTCCGTCATTTCATTCAGAAGGTGCATCATCGCAAGCTGATTGCGCCGCGGGTCGTGGTGGCGGTGCCTTCTGGAATCACCGAGGTCGAAAAACGAGCGGTGAAGGACTCGGCAACGCATGCCGGGGCGCGCGAGGTATATCTGATCGAACAACCGATGGCTTCGGCCATTGGGGTGGGCCTGCCGGTCCACGAACCGGCGGGCAACATGATTGTCGATATTGGCGGGGGGACATGCGAGATTGCGATCATCTCGCTGGCTGGAATTGTATTCAGCCGAAGCTTGCGGGTGGGCGGGGATGAATTCGACGAGACGATTGTGGCGCACATGAAACGGGCCTATAACTTGATGATAGGCGAACGTACGGCGGAAGAGATCAAGATCTGTGTCGGTTCGGCTTTTCCGCTGGAGCAGGAGTTAACGATGGATGTCAAGGGGCGCGATTTGAGCGCGGGTCTGCCCAAAACGCTGACCATCCGCTCGGAGGAAATCCGGGAGGCGCTGCAAGAACCGCTTTCGAGCATTTTGGAGTCTGTTCGCATCACCTTGGAACGCTGCCCGCCCGAGCTATCCGCGGACCTGGTGGACCGCGGAATTGTCATGGCGGGAGGCGGGGCGCTGTTGCGCGGCATAGATCGGCTGGTGGCTGAGGAAACGGGTTTGCCGGTTCATATTGCCGATGATCCGCTTAGCGCGGTGGCCGAGGGAACGGGCCGTGTGTTGCAGGAGCTTCAATTCCTCAAGCGAGTCTCCTCCAATTCCAAGTAATCTCCTGCCTGTCATCAAAGAACCGAGAACGGCCTTGGACCGTGTGGAGCGGCGGGGCCGAGTCTGGCGGCGGCGCCTGCAAGGCGCCCCGCGGGACGAACGCGATATTTGAGATTGAAACGGCCGCACTACATTGCCCTGGGCCTCGTTGTGCTTTTGACGCTCATCTTGTTGAATCTGCCTAGCCGGACAACCGCCCGGCTCAAGCTGGACATTGGCAGCGTGTTTTTGCCTCTGTTTGGCGTGGCCGGCTCGCTTCAACAGATGGCCAACGAGGCCGGAGACCTCGCGGTGCCCCGGCGCGAATTGCTCCGGCAAAACCAGACGTTGCTTCATGAGAATCAAGAACTGCGCCTCCAGGCAATGCGCAACGAGGACATCGAGCGTGAAAACTCCCGCCTGCGAGCCCTCCTGGGCTGGGAATCGCACCAGCCCTGGAAACTTAAACTCGCCAAGGTGGTCTTGCGCGAACCTTCAAACTGGTGGCGTAGCGTCGAGATCGATGCGGGTTCTCGGGACGGGATAAAGAAGAACATGCCGGTTTTGACCACCCAGGGGCTGGTCGGACGCATCGCGTCGGTCAGTTTTCTGCGCTCCCAGGTCGTGTTGCTCGGCGATTCGGCTTGCCGGGTTTCGGCGCGAGTTCAGAACAAGACCGGCGAGACGGGCATCATTGGTGCTTCCAGCCCGATCAACAGCGAGATCGTTGAAATGAGTTATCTCTCGGGCACCACGGACCTGAAGCCCGGGCAGAGGGTGGTGACCAGCGGCCTGGGTGGAGTCTTCCCGGAAGGGATACCCATCGGAAAGATCATTGATTTACAGACTGTGGATTTTGGGGTCGCCAGTGCCGCCCGGGTCCGGCTGGCGGCTGACCTTTCCGGCCTGGACGAGGTGTGGGTCGTGACGCAGTGAGACGATGAATGGGCTTCACACAACGATGGTGCTCGGCGCGGCCTTGGTGGCGGTCTTTTGGGAGGCCTCCTTCAATGGCGTGCGGCATGTGTTGGGCGCCCAACTGGATTTGTTGCCGCCGCTGATGGTCTATGCCGCTCTGAAGACGGACCTGAAGACGGTCAGTCTGCTGGCGGTTCTGGGCGGACTTTGGTTCGATTCGCTCTCGGTAAACCCTTTGGGCGTGAGTGTGTTGCCGCTCTTTGTGATTGGCCTGGCCATCTATACGCAGCGAGAGGTCATCCTGCGGGAGGAGGCCTTTGCGCAGTTGGTGCTGGGTTTCGGGGCCAGCACAGTCGCGCCGGTCTTGGCCCTGTTACTGCTTCTCAGTATCGGGCATCGGCCGGTCCTGGGCTTGAACACGCTCTGGCAATGGGCGGTAATGAGCCTGGGAGGCGCATTGATGACGCCGGTCTGGTTCGGAATATTTGATTGGCTGCGGCGCACCTTGATGCATAGTCGTGTGCCACAGACCAGCTTCCGCTCCGACCGGGAAATCCGCCGAGGCAAGCTGTAAACGAGATGATCATTTTTGACCAGTTGAAACGAGACGACAAGCGGCTGCGGATGCTGGCGGGGATCATGCTGACCGGGCTGGGGGTCCTCCTGGCGGGCTTGTGGTGGGTACAGATTGTCTCATTTCAGGACTATCAGCAACACCTGGAAAACCAGTCGTTCCGTTCCGTGCGCATTCCCGCGGTTCGCGGACAAATCCTTGATCGCAACGGCGTCGTGTTGGCGGGAAACCGTCCCGCCTACAATATATGCCTTTACCTGGAAGATCTTCACAGCCTCTTTATCCAGGCATACAACCGCAATTTCGCCCGCGCCCGGGCGCAATTGCGCCGGCAGATGGCGCAGCAGACGCAGAGACTGCATCGTGCCTTAACTCGGCAGGAGCGGCGGGCCTTCCTGCTCAACTCGAAGCGGGAAGAGGCCCTTCGCCGGCAAGGCCGGTTCGAAGTGGCCAGCAACGTGGTGGCACAGATCAGCCGGATTCTTGGCCAGCCTCTTTCTCTGGATGCCCAGGCCTTCGAGCATCATTATGAGACCCGGCTGGCTCTGCCGTACCCCGTGCTTAGCGACCTGAATCCGACACAGATCGCGCGTTTCGAGGAGCACTCGCCCAGTCCCCCTGGAGCCGACATCGAGACGGAGTCGATAAGGATCTACCCTTACGGCACCGTAGCCGCGCACGTCCTGGGTTACTTGAGACGAGACGACAGCTCCAAGGAGGGGGAAGTTGCCTTCTTCTCGTACTACCAGCCCGATTACCGGGGTGTGGTGGGCATTGAGGCGGGCTTCAACAAGGAGTTGCGGGGAATGGCAGGGGGAAAATCGGTGTTGGTCAACAACCTGGGTTTTCGCCAGGCCGAGGAGGTCTGGAGCGATGCGCAACCGGGAGAGAACGTGGTGTTGGCGATCGATGCGAGGCTCGAGAAGGCGGCGCAGCAGGCCCTGCAGGGTGTGGATGGGCCGGATACGCGTGGCGCGGTGGTGGTCATGAACGTCAACACCGGCGATCTCCTGGCGATGGTCTCCTCCCCGAGTTTTGACCCGAATCTCTACGTTCAGGGTTTCACCCCGCAAGAGTGGCAGCGCCTGAACGACCCCAAACTTCGCCCGCAAATCAATCGCGCCACGCAAGACAATTTCCAGCCGGGTTCCATCTTCAAGACGGTCACCGGTCTGGCGGCCCTCGAAACGGGCTTGAACCCGCACGCGCTGTACACGGTCGCGCCCAATCCTCGTGACCCCAACCATGGAGTGATTTGGGTCGATGGGCATCCTTTCGGGGATCTGGCCAGGCCGGGCGAGTACGATTTTCGGCGGGCATTCAAGCGGTCGAGCAATGCGTATTTTATCAACGCGGGTCTGCACGCGGGCATCGAGAATATCGTCGAACTGGCTCGGCGTTTTCACCTTGGCCAGCGGACGGATATGCCCACCCGCCAGGAAGTGCCGGGCATCTTTCCAACCTTGAATGAAGTGCGCTCGCGGGGTTGGTACGCGGGTGACAGTGCCAACATCTGCATCGGCCAGGGCCGTATGGCCGTGACCCCGGTGCAGATGGCCGTGGTCATCTCCGCCCTGGCCAACGGCGGGAAGGTCCTCTGGCCGCGCCTGGTCATTCGCACCGAGCCGCAGTCCGATATTGCCGGCGAAAAGCCGGAAGTTTTTCCTAAACACCGGGTTCGCGATGAACTGGACGTTGACCCGCGGAATCTCCAGACCGTCCGCGAGGGAATGCTGGCGGACGTGGAAGATCCCGACGGCACGGGTACGGCGGCGGCTGTGCCCGGCCTGCGCATCGCCGGCAAGACCGGCACGGCGCAGGTCAAGAACATCCACGGCATCACAACGGACCACACCACCTGGTTTGCTTCTTTTGCTCCTTACGAGCACCCGAAGTACGCGGTTATTGTCATGGTGCAGAGCGGTCGAAGCGGCGGGGCGACCTGCGCGCCGGTGGCGCGCCAGGTCTACACCGCCATCCAGGAGTGCGAGAGGTTGGACGGTTCCCGGTTGGCAACCGTCGCGAACAATTAACCTCAATGAATATGCTTACGACCAAGCCGCATCATGCTTGAGACACCCCTGAGGGGACGATATCCGAGGCTGGACCGGCTGCAACTCGCCGCGGTTTGCGGGCTGATGTTGCTGGGGGTGGCGTTTGTCTATAGCGCCACGCTGGCCAGGGAATCGGCGGCCACTCATTGGTATCAACTGTTCTGGGTGCGGCAGATCGCCTGGTATGTGCTGGGGACGGGAGCCGGAGTGTGTGTCTGCCTGGTTGATTACCGGGTCTTCAGCCGTTGGTCGCTGGTGGTGTATTGGGTAATGATCGTTCTGCTGCTGGCGGTGTTGGTCCCGGGAATCGGGAGCACTCATGGCTGGGGCGCCAGGCGTTGGATCGACCTGGGGTTCTTCCAGTTTCAGCCTTCGGAGTTTGCCAAGCTGGCCTTTATCATCGCCGAAGCCAACTATCTAAGCCGTCCCCAGGAGGAGCTTCGGGCGCCGGTAAATATCCTCAAAGGGCTGGGGCTCATCCTGATTCCCTTTGCCTTAATCATGAAGGAGCCGGACCTGGGTTCGGCCCTGGTGTTGATTCCGACCGCGTTTCTGATGATGTACGTGGCGGGCGTGCCCAAGCGATTCCTGCTCCGGCTGGCAGGGGCGATGGTTGTCCTTTCGGCGTTGTTCATCGTCGATGTGCTGTTCCTGCCGCAGAAATGGCGGATCAACGTAGAGGATTACCAGCGGCGGCGTCTGCTGGTCTATTTTGGCAAAGATTACGATCCGCCTCCCGGTGCGTCGAAGGCGGAGAGGGAGCGCCTGTGGAAGCAACAGTTTGACGATTCGCACAATGTGCGGCAGGCGTTGATTTCAGTCGGTTCGGGCGGGCTGTTCGGCACAGGATGGCGTCAAGGAACGCAGAATATCCTGGGCTACCTGCCTCGAGCCGTGGCGCACAACGACTTCATTTTCTCCGTGATTGCCGAGGAGAAAGGATTCGTCGGCAGCGTGACCGTACTCACGCTTTATGGGCTGGTTCTGCTCACTGGAGTCAGAATCGCCGGCCAGGCGCGCGACCGCCTTGGCAAACTGCTGAGCGCGGGGGTGGTGACACTCCTCTTCAGTCATGTCTTCATCAATATCGGCATGAACATCCGCATTATGCCTGTGACGGGCGTACCACTGCCGCTGCTTAGCTACGGTGGATCCTCGGTGGTCGTCTCGTTGATCGCCATAGGCCTGATGCAAAACGTGTTTATGTATCGAAAGGCCTATTAAGTATGAGTGAACGTAGTTTTTCGCGGCGGCGCCGCGGAATGCGCTTTCGGCCCAGCGGTGGATTGGGGCATGTGCAGTCCCACACCGATAGGAACGCCCTGGAGGCTCGATCCGAAGCGGTTGCCAAACCCGCCGCCGAGAATGTGTACGAGCAGCGGCACACCCATGAGATCGAGCGCGCCGAAAATATCGCCGCGGGACTGCCTCCCGAGGGGATGCCCGCCGCGCGACGGGACGTTGAGACCGAAGAGAACGGTTTCCGCGAGCCGCATTTGGGAACCCCGGCGCAAGTCGCCGAGGACACGCTCTTCGAACCCGTATCCATCCAGGAACCGCCGAAGGGGTTCGTAGAGGCGATCCGCACCGCGGCGGACACGCTGGTGCGGAGGGTCCAGCGGCTGATCAAGCCGGTCAAGCGGATGCACAAGGAGGTGATCATCAACGCCGAAAACCTCGAGACGCGAGTCGGGGTCCTGGAAGAGGGCAAGCTCGAGGAGTTCAATATCGAGCGGACTACCGAAGAGCGGCTGGTGGGCAGTATCTTTAAAGGCAAGGTGCGCAACCTCCAGGATGATTTGAAGGCCGCCTTCGTCGATATTGGCTTCGAAAAGAACGCCTTCCTCCACTATTGGGACATCGTGCCGAGCAACTTCGATAGCGGCGTTGAAATCGTGGAACGTGAGGGACGGCGCCGCGACCGTCCCAAAATTACACAAAAGGATATTCCCCGCGTGTATCCGCCGGGCAGCGACATCATTGTGCAAGTCACCAAGGGACCGATTGGCACCAAAGGGCCTCGAGTTACGACAAACATCGTGCTGCCGGGCCGTTACCTCGTGCTGCTGCCCAATTCCGATCAGAGCGGCATTTCCCGCAAGAT
>JBJKSV010000694.1:0-8376 GCA_046703605.1 Limisphaerales bacterium | reverse complement strand
ACCTTGCCTGCGCCGCCGAGAATGGGCTAAAGGAAATTCACTCCAACGACGGCCGTCTGTTGGGGGCGGCTCCTCATTTCGGCCTTAAAGGGGTGAACGTCATCTGAATCCAAGCGATACGTCTTGGTGAAGCTGCCGTGCGTGACCTCAACGGGAATCTGCGTTTCGGTCGGTCCGAGATCGGCAGCGACCAATCGGATGGCCAAATCGTTCTGGTAAATGACCTCGTCGCAGAGCCGTCCCAACTCATTCTGGGAGTCAAAGGCGTGCCGCATCACCTGGTAGTCCAGGCTCGCAAACTGTTCCTAAGTGATTGGCCGCAGGGCCAGTGAAGGATGTATGGGCATAAATCGCTAAGGCAAAAAAATGGACGCAAAGAGATGAAAGAAAAGACATTTTCTTGCCGCCATTTTTTTGCCGTCTGCCGCTAGCGCGCGTAGGAGAGCCGGCGCAGATACGCGGAGACCTGGGGCTCATATTCCTTGGGATACTCCTCCGTTGCCATGTCGGTCGGCCGGATGTTCTCGTTGAGCAATTGCTCCAGCCGGGCGATGACGCTGGTCAGGGCGGAAAGGCCGAAGCCGGAGGAACGCAGGGCGGAAGTGGCATCGCCGCGGGCGATTTGCCCCGAGGCTCCGGCCAGATGCAAGGCAACTTGCCCCATCTCCTGGCTAAGCTCGCCGCCCACCCGGGGGTCCTTGCCGGAGAGTTCGCGGAGTCTGTCCGCCAGAGTCGAAGCTTCCTCGCCCAAGCGTTGTTGCTCCTGTGCGACGGCTGGCGAGGCATTACTGTTGCCGCCATTGCCCGCAGCCTGTTGTTGCATCCGGCGATAGAGGGCCGCCATCTTGGTTTGGCTAGCGGCGAGCTTTTTGGATTGGGCGATAAGCTTCGGCAACTCCTGCTCCCTTTTCTTCTTTTGGCCGGCCCGGAGCTTCTCGATCGCCTCCAAAACGACTTTGGTGCCCTGGCCGTGGCACATGCAGGCCTCCATCGGCGGCAACAATCTGGTTACCTGGTACAAATGTTCGAGCGCGCTATCCTCGGCATCCAGGGCGGGCTGGCGCTGGAGGCTGTCCAACTGCTTGGCCGCCTCCTCCATCGAATCCATGGCGGCGGCGAATTCCTTGTGAGCTTCCGCAGGGGAGGAGATCAGGAGATAGGAACGGCGGAAGATTTCGGCGTAGGACTTGGTCTGACGTTGAATCGTGGCGATTTCGTGGAATCGGTTCGGCATCATCTTGTCTGTTACGGCGGTCGTGGCGGCGATGATCTGCTTCTCAAGCTCAAGCAGATTGATGCTTTGCCCGCCTCCCTGGGAAGCAGACAGCGGCTCGCCCTTGGTCGTGTATTCGATGAAATAGACCGGCGATTTGCCAACCCCGGGGCCGTCGAGAATGTTATTGTCCGTGGCCTCGGCGTGGTATTCCACCAATTCGTAGGGCTGGAGGTGCAACGGAGCCAAATCGATTTGGGCGCTGGCTCTTGTTTGCTTTGGGTCCAAATCCTTCTTCTCACAGACGATTGTGTGCTGGGACCCGTTCAATTTGCGGAAGATGAGCCTGACGTCTCGGACCCCGAAATCGTCCGCTGCCGCAATGCTGATGTTCACCCTATTCGTCGGCTCCGCCCGGATGTCCACGCCCGGGTCCACGATTTCAACCGTGGGCGGTTTGTCGGGCAGGAGCTTGATGTGATAAGGTTTCGCGTTTCCCCCCTTGTGCCCGGCCGCATCCGCCAATTCGATCCAGTAAGCGAGGTCGTCGGTTGGTTGCAGGGCAGCCGTCCAGCAATGCTCCGAGTCCGTCGCCAGGTCGAGGTTCGGACCGTGGGCAAAGCGCAGCCGCGCAGTGCTGACCGGCGCAGTGGTGGCAATCTGGAACGTTAATCGGCTGGCGCGCAGGACGTTGAAGTTCGGAGTATGTTCCTGCACCGGCTCCCGCTTCGTGTAATCGGGAAAGCGGACCTCGACCTTGAAATCTTTGACCGCGGGCGGAATTTAAGTTCGGACCGCAAATTGCGGGGAGAGGGCGTCGCCGCCGGCAACTTGATACGTCACCGTTCCCTGGAGGTTTGTCAGGCTGGAGCTGAAGACGCCGTTGGTTTGGCGGGTCATGTCAACCGTTTGCCATTCGGTAGCAGAACTCTCGCGCCATCGCACTTGGGCAGCCGTGGGGAATCGTCCGGTGAAAAGAGCCTTGATTTGCAGGTCGTGGCCGGAGGGGATTTCAACGTTGCCCGGCTTTACCTCCACGCGCGTGTAGGTCTTGCTGGACCAGGGATCCGCGACCCGCTCCAGCGCAGTCAACGAGCCGGACGCGAGAAGAAGGAACAGGAGCAAAGCCATGACAGATAAGACCATCGCGCTGGCTGCGTAGGAGAGATTTCGGTAGCGCGTGGTCTCGACCCGCAACAGCCGGCTGGCGGCGGATTCCTGCAAGGCCTGCACCAACTCCGGTTCATACTCTTTGCGCGGGGTTTGCTTGCCGGAGAGGTATTCCGCGGCGGTGGAGACAACACAGCCCAGATCGGGCCGCCGCGCTTCCATGTCCAGGGCGGCCCGCTTGGCGCTGGTCGGGTGGCGCATGAGCCGGACGATTTGAACCAACCCGGCGACCACAACCAAAGCCATCAGCCCCGCGCCGGCCACGCGTTCAGGGAAGGAAAGCGCCCACCAATAGTCCGCCAGCGCCGCGCCCAGGGCCAGTGCCAGCACGGCAGCGCAGAGGCTCAGCGCCCAGGCCAGGCGCCGGGCGCGATCTTTGGCCCGCCGCTCGGCTTCCAACCGGTCTGTGACGTACTTGGAGTGTTCATTCATATACTTCCTTTCTCGCTGAGTTTACGGGAAGATCCGATTGGCGAACAGGATCTCGGCGATAAGCAACAATGCCCCGGCCAGCATGAGCGCGCGCCACAGGTGCCTTTCCCCGCCGGTGGAATCAAAGAGACCAAACGCGGAGGGCGCCTGGGGCGTCGCTTGGGTCCGGAGAATGCGCTGCTGGAATTGGGATGGCGTGAATGCCGCCAGGTCGGATTCGCGCCGGGGCGGATTGACCGCCAGCAGGCGAATCGGCCGGCCGGCGGAATCGACGACGGAGTAAAACCCCGGTCGTTCGAGCGACAAGCTGACCTGTCCGCGCGCATCGGCCCTGACGCCCACCTCCGGACCGGCGGGCGGATGCACGCGAAGAGCCTGGTTGGCGCGCCTTACCCCCAAGTCCACGTCCGCCGAGACCCCAGCGACAAAAGGCTCTTGAGGCGCCGCGCCCAGGGACATCTCGTCGCCGGCCAGGTAATGGCAGACGCCATACAACCATGGCACGAACGTTGGGTGCTTCGGCCAATCGCTCCAGCTCGTGTCCGCCGAGGTGTCCACGAGCGCCACGCGCCCTTTCCCAACGGCCCTGGCCAGGAGAAAGGGCGTTTTGTCTCCGAAGCGCGCCAGGACCTGAGCCCCCTGCACCGGTGTCACTGCGTACCGCCGCCAGAATCTGGGCAGTGTCAGATCGCCGCTGCCCGGGTTTCGGAAAGCGGCAAAGGCGGTGGACTTGGTGTCGAAGTCGCCCAGGCGCCAATATTTCTCGAAAGCCTGTGATTGGCCTTCGACGTTGCCGAGCGCGGCGGGCAACAGGCCGCGCAGCTCGCTGTTGTACTCGATGGCGCTCAGTCCCTCTCCGACAAAAAACAATACGCCACCACCGCTCCGAACGTAATCCAGCAGGGCCTTGCCGCAGCCATTGGGCAGCCGGCGCACGGCGGGCATCAAGACGATCTGATACGGAGAAGCCGAGTCACGCGTGAGGTTTCCCACCAGGACGCCAGAATCAATCTTCTCGATGTCAAAGAGCAACGGGAGCGCATTGGTCTCTCCAAGGCCCGGCTCCAGCGCGCTGACGAGAAAAAAGCTTTCCTGTTCAAAGACGTGTTCGGTTTGCCGGGGCTCGATGCAGAGGACCTTGAGTGGGATTGGAATCTGGAGCGCCTGGCAGCGTGTGTCATCCAGGGGGAAGGCGTCGTGAGAGCGGAGGCGGGCTTCAATTTGATGCCAGCCCGGTTTGAGAGCCGGAAGGCTTGTGGTCACGTTGGTCGTCGAATCAGGAGCAAGAGTCAAGGAAGTTGTCGCGGTGGTGTGGCCGTCCACGGCCCAATCCAGCGTCAACCCAGCGGCCGGTTCGCGCGAGAAATTGGCAAACGTCGCCCGCACGGAACCGTCTGACGCACTCGCGGAGTGGGCCGAAATCGCGAAGTTAGGCGTGTTGGTCTCGCCGACACTCCAAACCTGGAGTTCGACGTTCTGAGGGAGGGTGACCTTGTCGAGGGCCTGGCAGTCCTGGCGCTGCAAATCGCTGATGACGCGGACGCCCAATTGGCCGTGAACGTTTCTGGCCGATAAGAGCCTGGCGGCTTGGCGCAGGCCCTCGGCCAGGTCGCCATCGCCGCAGCCGGGCTGCACTTGCGCGGCCTGCGCCTTCAATTGCTCCGGGGACGTGAGGGGCGCCAGGGCGGTCGCGGAGCTGGAATCGACCAGTGCGGCGCGGTCATCGGGGGCCAACCGGTCAAGCGCCTTGAGCAGCAGGTCCTTGGCCTTTGCCCAGCGGCTCGCGCCACCCTCCGCCGCCTGCATGCTCGCCGAGCGGTCCAACACGAAGACGACCACGCGGCGTTCGCGGGCGCCAGTGGATGAAGCCGAATTCGGCAAATAGGGCTGGGCGAAGGCCACCACGACCAATGCCAGGACCAAGAGCCGCGCGGCCAGCAGCAGCCAGTTCGACAATCTGCGGCGCAGTCCGCTCCTGGCGTCCTGGTTGACCAGGAATTGAAGCGTGCTGAATCGGAGGCGCAAACGTTTCCGCCGCAGGAACAAATGGATCAGGATGGGGATGGCCAGCGCGGCCAGACCTGCCAGAAACGCAGCGTTCGAAAAAAGGATTTGCGACATGACCCCACTCTCGATGGATGCTTTGTCTCACATTGCAGGCCGCTTTGCCACCCTTATTTTAAGCCAGTTGCCTTGGACCATGAGCCAGCCAGCGCGCGCCATCCGCCTTCCACGTCGAGTCCGGGCAGGGCAGCGGTCCAGCGTCGCGGGGAGCAAGCCGTCACACTCCCCCGCGAGCATTCTCGCCGCGTATCATCGGCTCAATCGCCTTTCACGTGGAAGACGAGCAGATACGGAACGGCGACGCGCCCCTGCGCGTCCCTGAACCCATGAAACCGTGCGCTGTTGATCCACCAACCGTAGGTCTTGCCGGGCTCCAGTTTGACCTTCATGATGCAGGTCTTGTGGTCGCTGGAGTAATGCGGAGCGCCGAGCGGCCCGCTGACGGATTGCGGCGTAGAGTCGCGCCAGGCGGTTGCCCAACTCCAGGAGTGATCGGCCATTTCCTTGCTGAAGGTGATCTTGATCTCCATTTCCCCGGGCGCCACATCCTTGGACCCGGCTTCCGGCACGGTTTTGACGACGACCGGCGCGACGGTCTCCACGGTTTGCGCCTTGAGGCATGGGGCCGAGAGGAGGCCAAGGGCGCTGAGGGCTGCGGTTGTAAGGAGGATTCTGTTTTTCATTGTTTGCCTTTCATTTGATTTTTTTACTTCGGGTTTTCTGTCGAAATTCGGTTCTGTCGAAACAGGGTCGGCGCTACCGCCTGCTTTCGCCCCCGTGCCTGAGAAGATCTGCTTGAGCACGTAAGCGGCCTCTCGCCGAACGCGAGGATCGGGGTCGCGAAGCAGCACATCCAGTGTCGGCGCAGCGTTCAGTTGCAGGTTGGGCGCCCGCCTGCCGAGCAGCCCAAGGCGGTCGCAGGCCCACTTGCGGACATCCGCATTTGGGTCGGCAAATGCATTGGTAAGGGCGGGAACGACGACCGCCGGATCGGCGTGGCTGTCGCCGAGGGCGATAATGCAGTCTTGCCGCACCCGAGGGTTCGAGTTCGTAGCGCCACGCAGCAGTGCGTTGATGGCTTGCGGTGTGACGGGTTGGATGGCTCCGAGACAATATGCCGCCCAACGCTCGGACGAAGGGAGCACGGCAAACAAGGGCCAGCGGCGGCCGAGGGCACTGAGGGCCAAGTTTGCAGGGCAGGCTCCGTTTCGCGTTCGCGAGGTGGTCATCGGCTGCTGGATTGGAATGGGGGACCTTCAATTGGCTTATCGGGCAAGGGACTGCCGCGGAGGCGCTCCAATGCCGCGGCAAGCAAGTCGTCGCGCTCGCCCTCGAAGGCGCCCGGCTTCGGCGTGAAGCGCACCAGGGGCTGAAAGCCGTGTCCGTCCAAGGGGGTGCCGTCGGGCAGGTAGTCAATCCAGCGCGGGAGGCTCACGGTAATGTCCATAGGCAGATGGAGCATGCGTGGGTTGCCGCTGGAACCGCAGGTATGGTCGCCCATGGTGGTCAGGGCCGGGTCGCCGCTCATCATGGCCACAAACGACTCGTTGCTGCTCATGCACTTCTGGCCGATGAGAAGCACCACCGGCCGGTTGTAACGCCAGGGGCCGCGCGGGGTTGCCGTTCGCTCGAGCTTGGGAGTCAGGTCCGTGTGCTTGGGTCCGTTTCGGAACTGGCTGTAGGCATAGACAAAGTCGTTGGCCAGGAAGCGCCCGGCGACTGCCAGGGCCAGGTCTTCGCTGCCACCGCCGTTGAGCCGGACATCGACAACGAGCCCGCGCGTATTGCGCATTTTCTCCAGCGCCTCCTGGCAGAGCGCGGGCACCTCCCGATGCGACCAGTTGTAAATGGCAAGATAACCGATATGGTCGGCGGTCACCGTCCATTCCACGCCGGAGCCCATGTTGTTCAAGCCGCCGAGGATGGCGTTGTCTGCCGAAGGGTTGGCGTTGGCAAATCGCGGGCGGTTGAAGACTGGCACGTAATTGCCTGCCACTGTGACCCAAATATGCAAGTCACGGAGCGGCCTGAGCATTTCCGCGCAAACACCGGCAAATTCATAAGCCGATTTGGCCGCCAGCGCCTTGGGACGATACTCCTGGCGCAGTTTGTTCCAATCCACCTCCGGGCGCAGGATAAACATGGCGTAGTCGCGGTCATAAGCCCGCCAGAGCTCGTCAAAGGCCTGGGCTGCTAGCGCAGGCGTGAACCCGGTGGGGGGCCTGACTGCCCGGTCTTCGAAGGCAGCAACGTACTCGACAGAAGGTGCCTGGGTGTTGACGACGAAGAACCGGCGCAGGCCCTCCTTTGTATCGATATCCACGGTGAGGGTCTCCGGCGGCGGAATCATCGCGTTCATTCCGGCGTGCCAGCTTGAAAAGAACTTGGCCCCGGCAATGACGCGCATTTCGGTGAGAAGATTCGTGTCGCCGCCGGCCGAGACGGTTTCGCGCGGGAAGAGGCGGTCGATTTCCCTGGGATGAAACCGGAGCCAGACGCTGGCAATAGATTCCTCATCAGTGGCCGCCGGGCTGGCGAGCTTGCCGGTTTCCCGCGGAAGGACAATCGCCCAGACCGCGCCATCTTTGCAGTGGCCGATGCCCAGGTCCGCCGCGCCAATGTCGATATGGAGCTTCGCCACCTCGACCTTGAAGCGCGTCAGATAGTAGATGTCGGCCTCGGTGAATTGCCAGGGCCGGGCGTGGTTGGGCGAGGTATCGCCGGAGGTCATGGTTGTAGGGTAGCGTTTGAGGAGGTCGATGGCGCTTGCTTTCGGAGCTATGGCCGCAATGCAAATGGCAGCGATAAGCGCCCACGTGCCTCTCGGAGGTGATTTCATTTTCATTGGCAACAGTTGATTAGAGGGTTCCGGGCCGCGAAGCTCACGGTTCACGCCTTCAGTTCATCCCCGAATCGGTCGTTCCATTCGGCCCGTGCCAGCCTATTCGACCGGACATCCGGCCATTGCTCCCGTCGCTAATGCGTAAAAATCGCTGCTCGTCCGGCTGCGGGGCGCTCTTGAAGAACAGCGGCTGCGCGCCCTTGCTCGCCGCCGGCGGAGGTTCAAAGGCGCTGTCGGGCAGGTGCTGGTTGAGGTCCTGGCAATCGAAGCGGACGATTTGGCACCCGCCAGGCCGGTATTGGACGATCTGCCTGGGAAGGAAGCTCTTGGCGTCAATCCACCATTGCGTTTTGACCGCATTGACAAAGTAGTTCTGAGAGACCTGCCATCGTTCAACGCGGTAACAGGGACGCCCTTCCAGAGTCGTGTTGCTCGAGAGCACCAATCGCTCGTCAGCCAGCGCCTTGGAGACGGACCGGCGGGTCAACTCGAAGGGATCGAGCACCAAAACGTCCTTCTCGGTAACGGCGTCCGGCGTTCGGTCGAGCCGTTTCTTGTCCTTTGGGTCCGTGCATAAACAACTTCCGGAAAAGAGGCGTAATGCAAACACAGTAACGTGCCTTGCTTGTCGGTCGGGCCTTGGGCGCAGCATCAG
>JBJKSV010000693.1:0-6434 GCA_046703605.1 Limisphaerales bacterium | reverse complement strand
AGGGCAGCCGGCGAATTCTTGCGAACCGCGCCTCAAGCCAGCGCCGGTCGTTCAGCGGGAAGTCCAGTGTGTCGAGCATCGCGCCACGGTCCACGGCGATGGCTTTGTATTTCTGCACGCTGAGCTGGTTCGGCGAGCCGGGCTTAGGCAGAAACGGGCGAGGCTGCCAGGTCTCCGAGGTGTGGCTGATGAAAGCCGCCGCGCCGCAAGATCCGGCCTCGCCACCGGACCCGGTTGCCAGCCATGCGCCGTAGGGGCCGAAGGCGCGAGTACCACTCCACCGCCGATGAGGATCAAGCCGCCACCGCGGAATGAAGTTCGCTTTGCCGACCCCTTGTGTTAATCTTGCCCTATGGCAGTTGCCGTTGAGACACGCCCGCTAACTTACGAGGAAGAACGTGGCAAGCCTGTGCCTAGCCGCAACCATGGGAGGGTCCAGACCAACCTGATCTTGGAGTTTGGCCCTCAGCAAGAATTCTCCATCTATAGCGAACTCACTCTTAACGTCGCCGGCACGAACTACACGCCCGACATCAGCGTCTATCCCCACGAAAGTGCGGACTTCCGGCACGACGAAGCCATCCGCGCGGACCTCCCGCTGCTCGCCGTCGAGATCCTTTCTCCCACCCAAAGCCACCAGGAGGTGGTCGAGAAGGCCGAAATCTATTTGCGCAATGGCGTGAAAAGTTGCTGGATCGTCACTCCGCCGCTGCGCACGGTGACCGTGCTGCTGCCCGACGGACGCGAAGAGGTCTTCCACGCTGGCGTGGCCAAAGACCCCGCGAGCGGACTTAGCGCGGACCTGGCCAAGGTGGTTTCCTGATGGACCAGGAGAATCCCGCGGCGCCTTTGTGCATGAGAGTTTCCGGGGTGGGCCCTAACCCGAATGTTTCATGCCGCGAACAAAACGGCAACAGTCTGTAGGTAGGGCGCGCAGAGACTACCCGCCGCACCCGCGTACGAAATATTCGGGCTAAACCAGCCTCCACTCGCGGAGCACTTCCATAATTGGCGGCGGCAACGGCTGCCACAGCCACTCCACCTTGAGCCACAGGCCCGCAAGCACGGTGCTGCGATAGATGCCATCGCCGCCAACCGGCACCAGGCGGTAAATGCCATCCTGTCCACGGAGGTAGAACTCGGCTTGGCGCCGTTCCGGGTCCAGCAACCAGTATTCGGGAACACCGCCCTGCTCGTATTCGTAGAACTTGTCTCCACGGTCTGTCGCCCGGCTGCCGGGGCTGATGATCTCCACGACCACGTCCGCGGGACCTTCCAGGTTCAGCCGCTTCACCCGTTTGAGGTTCTTTTTGGCGACGAAGAAAACGTCCGGCGCCCTGCCCGGCAGTTCCGGTCCCGTTTTCATCTGAAAAGGCTCCGAATACACTTCACCCAGGTGGTGGGCCTCGGCGAAGAATTTGATCAGGGAATACAAAAAACCGCGGATAATTTCGTGCGGCTTGGTAATCGGACTCATGAACACGATCCTTCCATTGACCCACTCGACGTGATGATCCTCGCCTGGCCAATGGAGGAACTCCTCATAGCTCATCATTCTGCCAGAGGTTTCCCTGGAAGCCGTGCGCGGCTCGGTTTGAATTTCGTCGGCCATTTGAGTCCTCCTCAAGATAGAACACCGAGCCAACCCTGCAAAGGGTTAAGAAATGGCTGGGCGACCTTTCGGCGGTTTATTTGGAGGAGAAGGTTATCGAGATCATGCCGCGGGGCCAGGCGACCATGCGCCAGGCCTTAAAGACCGCTGAAGCGGAGCCAGACGAATCGTGGTGCATTCGGGGCGAAAAACAGTTTCCCGATCTGGTGCTGGAAATCGCCCTGACCAGCGGTCCTGGCAACAGCCTCGCCGGACCTTCCGAGCCGCCCTTTCCAAAACCAGGTAAATGCCGGGCAGGCGTGTTAACTTCCATGCGGCGGGATTCCTCATTGCGGCCTGGCGGGCTCACGAGAAGAGCGAAACGGGGTCACTGATCTCGATGGCTCACCGTTGGCAGGTTGACAGGAAGATAAGTCGCCGTATCGTTTGCCAAAAGGCTTATTTATGCAGGAGGACTTTCTGCAGCCGCAAAGACCGGTACGGGGCCACCAGCGCGCGTTCACCCTGATCGAACTGTTGGTAGTTGTAGCGATCATCGCGGTGCTCGCCGCCATGTTGCTGCCGGCATTGGCCGGCGCGCATGCCCAGGCGCAAGCAACGGCCTGTGAAAGCAACCTCCACCAGTTGGGAGTTGGCTTCCTGATGTATCTTCAGGACAACGACGACTGCTTCCCCACCGCGGCGCTGAAGGGCGCACTTGGAGCCCAGCCGGAAGATTGGATTTGGTGGCAGATCGAGCGCGGCGCGGGTGGCTCCTTTACGATGAGGAGCCGAGCCCAGGGCAGCGTCATCCGCGAAATGGGCGAGTACGACAGCCGCTACTTGCGTTGCCCCGCCGACTTCGATGCTCCCGATCGCGAGGTCATCTGGCAGCAGCATCCCGGCGAGGAGCAGTATTTCTACAGTTACTCTCTCAACGGATACAGCGAGCACGGGATGGCCAGCTATATCTCCAAGGACCGTTCGGTCATTTTTCGGAATCTGGCCAGTTCGATTGTTCGCCCGGCCTCCAAGATCATGCTGGCAGAGGAACGAGGAGGTCCGGGAGACGGTCCCGGCGATGCGGTCATCGACGATGGGTGCTGGCAACCGCCGGGTTACCCGCTGACCGCGCGGCACGAGGGCCAGGCCAATGTGACCTTCGCCGACGGTCATGTGGCGCGCGTCAAGCGGGCGTTCGGCAACAGCTTTCACCCGGAGCACTACGTGCCCGGCCTATAGGCCGCCGCTTAGAAGGGCCAATGGCGGCGTCCGTGCGGACGCGCCTCAAGAATCACTCCGGCGCTGGAGCATGTCCAGAAGACATCCCCGCCGGGAGCCACCGTGACGTCGTGCGGCTCGGGGTCGCCGCCGTGAACCAGAACGAGATCCATCGTCGCCAGATGGAGGCGCCAGACCTTGTTGTTTCCTCCCATGCTGCCCGGCACGCCGGGCGTGGGCACCTCGGTGAAATAGAGGTTGCGGCCATGAAAACCGAGCGCAATGCCGGTCGGGCTGTGGAGGCCGGTGAGGAGATGGGACACGTTTCCGCCGGCATCGCGCTGGAGGATGACGCCCGCCGATTTGCACGTCCAGTAGGCGTTGCCACGCGCATCGACGGCGATGTCGGTCGGTTCGGGATCGCCCATTTCCAGGGTTGTCGTGCTGGAACCGTCAAAGACTTCAACGGTGTTGACGCCGCCCATGCTGCCCGGCATGGCGGGTGTGGGCAAGGTGGTGAAATAGACGTTGTTCCAGCGGTCCACCGCGATGCCGCTGGGCTCATTTAGGCCGGACAAGAGCTTGGTGATCCCGTGCCGGTAGTCGGTCATCAGGATGACCCCGGCCGATTTGCAGGTCCAATAAAGGCGCCCGCGTTTGTCCAGCGCGAGATTAGTGGGTTCCGGCTCGCCGGTGGCGATGTTGTAGGTCTTGCCGGTGGGCACAAACAGGGCGTCCACGGTGTTTTGGCCGCCCATGCTGCCGGGGACGCCAGGCGTGGGTACTTGGGAGAAGAAGACGATGTCGTCGTTCAAGGCGACAATGCCGGTAGGCCGCTGCAGGCCGGAGGCGGCCACGCGGACGTCGTAGGTTTGGGCCGAGGCCGGCGCCGTAACGGCAAGAAGCGTTCCGAGGCTTAGTGCGAGTTGTGTTGTCGTCGCTGGGCGACGACGTATTTTGGTGCTTTTCATGATTCTATTTTCATTCCATGGTTCCGTATTGACGGAACCGGGTTATTGATGTTCGGGGTAAGAGGCTTTGGGAGAGTGTTTATTCCCGGGAGTTTTCGTGCCCCCAGTGGAGGTGGCAAAGAGCCGTGGGAATGAAACGCGGATCTGCTACTCTTACTCCTATGACGGACCCTGGCGAAGACCACCTGGCAACGCGGCACTATGCCTCGTTGTATCGTTTTGCCTTGAGTCTGACACAGAATGAAGCCGAAGCTCTGGACCTTGTGCAGCAGGCATTTTACTTGTGGGCGGCCAAAGGCCATCAATTGCGCGATGCCTCCAAACTCAAGACGTGGCTGTTCACCACGCTTTACCGCGAGCATCTGGCCGCGCGGCGCCGCCAGACGCGCTTTCCCCAGGTCCCGCTGGAGGTGCTGGAGCACGAACCGATCCTGGCCTCCGCCCAAACCGTCGAACGGCTCGATGCGGAGGTGGTTCTCCAGGCGCTGTCGGGCTTGGACGAGGTCTTTCGCGCGCCTCTGGCGCTATTCTATCTGGAAGACCTTTCCTACAAGCAGATCGCCGAGATGCTGGATATCCCGGCCGGCACCGTGATGTCGCGGCTCTCGCGGGGACGAGAGCAACTGCGGCGACGGCTGGGGGAATTGGGGCCTGAAGCCGGCGTGAAGGCAGCCCGCTCGCATTATCAGCCGCCGATGGATACATGAATCGCCAACAAGCCAAAGAAATCCTCTCCGCTTACCGTCCGGGGAGCGAAGACGAGCGCGACCCGGTTTTTGCCGAGGCATTGCGGCTTACGGAACGGGATCCCGAACTGGCGGCGTGGTTTAACGAACGGCAGGCATTCGACGCGGCAGTCAGCCGGCGTCTCGAGACCATTCCTTTGCCGGCGGAAGTCCTGGGTGCGATTCGTGCGGGCGTGTCTCGGCGCCAAAGCGCCGCTCGCCGGGGACGGACGGTTCTGCTGGCGTTGGCGGCATGCCTGGTGTTGGCGCTGGGACTGGCAGGAATTTGGTGGCATCGCGAAAATCAGACGCCAACGTCACAATTTGCCGCGTGCCGCCGCGATATGGTCGAGTTCCTAAAACGGATTCCCTCTCTCGATTTGGAAACAGCCAGCCTCGCCGATGCCCGCCGATGGCTTCATAACACCCGCCATCTGCGGCAGGTGCAAATCCCCGCCCGGCTCCAACGCTTTCCGACCATCGGCTGCCGCACCCTGGACTGGCACGGACAGAAGCTGGCTCTGGTTTGTTTCATGGTGGATGGCGAGGTCGTGCATTTCATCGTGATTCCACGCAGCGGCATCCCCGATGGGCCGCCGAACTCGGCACCCGAATTCGCGCGCGTCGAGGGCACCACAACGGCGGCTTGGAGCCAGGGCGATTTCACCTACCTGCTCCTGAGCAGGGCAAGCGAGGACTTCCTGCGCGCGCGTTTGTGACCCGGTGACCGGCCCATTGGTTTACGATGACCTTCTCACTGGCCATGGGATCCCGGCCCCGGGGTCTTCAAAAATTGCTCGTTTTCATGCTCATCTTAATTTAACAAGAAGGAATGCTATGATCAGGACAAACACCATGCCCAGCGCTTCCAAGACCTACGAAGAAGCCATCGAGTTTCTTTACGACCTGCGTTGGTTCGGCGTGAAGCTGGGCTTGGCCAATACATTTAAACTGGCGGCCTTGGCGGGGAATCCCCAAAACCGGCTGCGGTTCATTCATGTTGCCGGGACGAACGGGAAGGGTTCGACCTGCGCCATGCTCGAGAGCATCTACCGGCGAGCTGGTTTGCGCGTGGGGTTGTTCACCTCGCCGCACTTGGTGAGGTTCAACGAGCGCATCCAGGTGGACCGGCGTCCGATCGGCGACGACGATGTGGCCGGCCTGATAGCCCGGGTGCAGCCCTTGCTTAGAGACTTCCCTGAGGAGCAACACCCAACCTTCTTCGAAGTAGTGACGCTGGTGGGCTTGCTCTACTTCGCCGCACAGAAGTGCGACCTGGTGGTCTGGGAAACCGGCATGGGCGGACGGCTGGATGCGACGAATATTGTCACACCGCTGGCCAGTGTCATTACCAATGTCCAGTTCGACCATCAGAAATGGCTCGGCGAAACCCTGGGCAGCATTGCCTCCGAGAAGGCCGGCATTATCAAGCCTGGCATCCCTGTGATCACAGGGGCCTTCGAGCCGGAGGCCCTTCATGTCATCGTCGAGACCGCACGCCATCAGAACGCACCCCTCACCGTTGTCATGCCCTCCGAACGCAGCCGGCCGCCCTTGGACGGACTGGAACTGCCGCTGCCCGGCCATCACCAAAAGATGAATGCGGCCGTGGCGCTGGATACCGTTCGGCGCCTTGCGGAGGTTGTGCCCGTGACCGAGGCGGCAATCAGGGAGGGGCTTGCCGGCGTGGAATGGGCCGGGCGGCTGCAGCGCATCTGCGAGCCTTCGGGCCGGGTTCTGTTGCTCGACGGAGCGCACAACGTCGGAGGGGCGGAAACGCTGGCGGCCGCGCTCAAGGAGTATTACCCGGAACAAAAGCCCTCGCTCGTGCTTGGCATCTTGCGCGATAAGGATTGGCTGCGGATGTGCGAACTGCTTGCCCCGTTGGCCTCGCGCATCCTCCTGGTCCCGGTGCATAGTACGCGC
>JBJKSV010000692.1:0-4539 GCA_046703605.1 Limisphaerales bacterium | reverse complement strand
TTCTGAACCTCTGGACAACTTCGTTGTACTCATCGGCTGCCGTGCGCTGCTTGGCGCTGGCCCGCCTCAACTGGGCGGTGAGATTGGAGTACTCCCGGAGTTGCTTGGGATTGGCAAAGGCGTGCCCGGCATAATAGCGGGGGTTCTGGGCGGCATAAACGACTGTCCCAGCCGTGGCCTCAAGAGCCAGCCATTTCCCAGGGGACACCTCCGCCAGCACCCAGGCGTGGTTTGCACCCCCAATGCCGGTGGTGTCCTCCTGGACATTTCCGATCATGATCTTGGCTTGAATCCCTCGGGTCTCGACCATGTCCCATACATCGCTCGCCATCTCCCCGCAAACGTAAATGTCGCCTCCGAAGTAGGTGTGCGTCCTGTGGTAATCGCTCAGGATGCGACTCAGGAGCATGACCCTTCCGGCCTCTTCTGCTGAGAGTTGGCTGTCCAGGCCCTCCTGGTGGCGGCACGCATACTCTTCCTCTGCTCGCGCCTGTTCAGCCCGGTACTCCGCTGCCTTGCGCGGGTCGTACCCATAGCGTCTCCGAACCCAATCGGGCAGGTTCTCAAACCTCACCTTCCGCAGGCCCATCCAGCGCGAGCCATTCTTTCCTTCAGACTCGATGAGCAGCCCGTCAGGATCGACCCGATCCACCGTCTCACCGGGTCCGAGGAATGTTTCATCTGTCGAGGCCGTCGCCTGAGAAGGCGGGTTGGGACTCGCGCCCATCTGGAAAGCCTGGTCCTGCCTGGCCTGGCCCCGGTGGACCGTTCCACTCCCGTGCTGCGCGTGACCGGCGCGAGTGTAGTCCGGCAGCCCCGGCTCCCTGACATGTAAAGCCGGTGGTCGATGGCTGCCGGCGTTGGCGGACTGCCCGCCCGCTGGAACATCCCTGCACGCGAAATCATAAAGCTTGGTTCGGTTCAGAGCCCAGCCGGCGAACCCAAGCAGGACAGCCGACAGGGCGATGACGGAAATCCAGGCTCCCCGCGCGCAACGGCCTGCCACCCGTGGGCGCGGACATCCAGGCTCGGAAGGTGGGGATGGCGAGTTCCTGGCGGTCGGCGGCATGCTGCGCACCGGATTCGGATGCGCTCTGAGCCAGGCCCTGAGCGACGCGGCACCTTCGGGACGGGGTAAACCAGCCAAGAGCGGCTCCATAACTTGCGGCTCGACGTCAGCCGTGCTCGGGGTCCTCAACGTTTGGCCATCCGATCTGCCATGCCGGGTTTTCACGCTGTTGCACGTCGCGGGCGTGCCTGGCGCTGTCCCAAAATCGCTCACACCCATAACGATTCCTGGACGCGTGGACTCGTCCTTTCGACTTCCAGATTGTCCGCACCAAGGCGTAAGCCTTTCTCGTGCCAGAGAGACCGTTTGCGCGGGCTTTTACCAGGATCAGAGACCGCCTGGACCAAGGCCATGGAGCCAGCGGAGCTTAATCATCCTTCGATCTGTCAAACTCAAGTCTCCGGCGGAAAGCCACGTCGCCCTTCTACTGAGCACGTTGCTCCTGGGGCGTGTTCTCGTGGCCTTGAGCTCATGTCTTCGCTTGATCCTTCAGCCTTAGGAGCAAACCGTTTTCTGGATGGCCTCGGCCGCCCTGTTCTAGCCGCAGGTGTTGCCGGCAACAACGTTAATCCGCTTCAGCGGGAGGACCATTCAAATGAGGAGGCAGGGCGCATGCTGTACCCGGCGGTCATCGAAAAATTTCACCCGGCGCGCCTCGGCGGGCCGCATTTCGCCCGCCCTCGTGCTTATTAGTCGGGCGCTGACCCGTCCGGGCTGGATAGAACGACCGTGTAGTCCTCGGCGTCGCGCAGCCAGACTTGCCAGTGCTTGGCGCCAAGATGCCGATGGCGCGCCAGGACGACCTCGACTTTCATATCCTCAGCGCGGGCAACCGCCGCATCGAAATCATCAACCTCAAACCACAGAAGGACGCCGTTCCCGTAAGGCTTAGCCTCCGGGTCGCCTATGCGGCCGTGGTGATGCTCCACGTCCCAGCGATGGAGTTGCAGGACGAGCCTGCCGTCGCTCGCCACAAGCCGCTCGTATTCCGAGCCGCCGTGCGCGCTTTGGCAGCCCAGCAACCGCTGATACCAGCGGCCGCTCGCCTCAACGTCGTGGACACAAATCAAAGGCTGTGGACGCATACGATCAGTGATCGCCCCAAAGCTCCGCCACTGGCGCTGGAAATGCAAGAAAGAGGGTGGGCCGCTGCGCACGCAGCTCTTTTGGAGTCGCGCTTCGGTCGGAGGATGGCCTGGAATCAACCGCGCGTCGATAACGGCCAGTTCGAAAGCGAGCTTTGAGGCTTCGCTCTTTGGTCAGCGAAACGCCGCTTTCACCAAGCCGGCCTTCTCATACTCGGCCAGTTTGCTCCGAGGCACCACCTTCACCAGTCCGGGCCGTTCGTGGATCAACAGGAGCTTGTCGAGAAAATTGCGCCTCTTTCCATAATCGTAACAAACCACGGCTTTGTTCGTCTCGATGGCCTGCTCGACGGCGGCTACCCACTGCGCGCCATTCAGCGCCTTTGAATGGCCGAAGTCCACCACCCCGGCGATTTCGACCGAAATCAAGAAGCGCGTGCCGGTCACCTCCATGCACTGCGTCAGCAGGGTGTCTATCCCGCAAGGCCGAACCGGGCTGGCGGGAAAAGTATAAGCGGCGGGATTCCGCTTCCTGTATTGCCGCTTGAACTGCGCCCATTCCCAGCGCAGACGCTGGAGCAGGGTGAGGCTCGGCGGGAGCTGGAGCTTTGGATAGGTGGTCGCGTAAAAGCGCGGTTTGCCATCCGCGCGGCTTCGTTCGAGAGCGGATACTTCGGGTGCGGAAGGCCAGACCGCCCACCCTATCATGGCTGCCGTGACCAGGACGCTTACCAAAAACCATGGCCGGAACAATGGGCGCGGTTCCGACCTGGCCCCCGAAGCAGGCAGAGAGGATTCCCTCATACATGTACGGTTATACGCCGACGGCGGCATAGGTCAACCCTCGGGATTGGCCATTCTGCCATTTTACGGCGCAGCCGCCTTCTCATGTCGCAGGCGGGGCCGCCGGTTCGATGCCATCAATCCCGGCGAAGAGACCTGCTTCAATCATTGGCCTCTGTGTTTCCAAGGCCATTTACTAAAGGCCAATGGATGGCGAGAAGGAATTCAAGACTTGCCCGACGCTCGCGCAAGCGTAATCCCGCCAAATGTCGCAAATCGGCCCGCCAGAATGCCCAACTATCCCCAAAACGCAGACACTTTCAAACAGTTCGAGATAACGCGCGAATCGGTTTACCTGTGGGTGATAAACGTAAACCTCGCCTGGAAGTAAACGGCCAGGAAGGCGAGATTGGATTCTTTGCAAGATCTCGTTCTGCCCGCCTGGAACGGAAGCGCCAGAACCTGTAACCGGAATAAACCGGCTCTCTAAAAAGAATCTTTGAAGCCATAATTTCTCCTTTCGTCTTTGAATTTTGGTTCGGCCAATAATCCTTAACTTTTCCCCACCTGTTTTGACACCGTCGAACCTTCAGCGGCTTTCTGGACGTCAGGCGGGAAATCCGACATTTCAAAGACCTGGCGGATTTCGATGCAATCGCCATCCGCAGCCGGACAACGCCTGGCCCATTCAACTGCTTCTTCCTTTGATTTTGTAATGATCAGCCAATAACCACCGATGACTTCTTTGGATTCGATGAACGGTCCATCAGTCACTGCCGGCTTCCCCTCGGCAAACTTCACGCGCGCGCCTTTCAAAACCGGATGCAACCCGTCCAATCCAATGAGCGCCCCGGCCTTTGCAAGTTCTTCGTTGAACTTCATCATCTTCTCAACGGCGTCAGCGGGCGGAGCAAATCCTTCCCCGGCCCGTTCTGCGGCCGGCGTCTCCGGCTGATAAACCCTCGGGATCATAAACAGCATGAATTTCATAGTTGCCTCTTCTTTTCGCGATTGTAGTTCAATATGGTGATGAATTCGAAGACAGGTCAGGAGAATTACCTCGCCGATTCGGGCGTCACCAAAACCATCCAGAACACGCCGAACTTGTCAACGACCATACCGAACCTCGGCGAGAAGAACGTTTTTGCCAGTGGCATCTCAATTTTTCCGCCCTCTGCGAGCGCGTTGAAAGCCTCATCCGCATCGGCCTCCGTCTTCACCGTGAGCGCCAGGGCAAAACCCTCGAATTTCGGATTGCCGGTGGCCCGTCCATCGGAGGCCAGGATAACGGTTTCGCCAATGCGAAATTGCGCGTGCATGACCTTGTTGGAATCCGTTGGCCCGCAGCCGGGCGGAGGCGGTTCGGGACTCTCTTTGTAGCGCATCAGCATGTTCACTTGGGCGCCAACCGCGCGTTTGTAAAATTCGAGGGCTTCTTCGCATTTGCCGTCGAAGAACACGTAGGACTGAACCATTGAGTTTTTCATCTTTATATCTTCGGTATTCTGCATGGCATTTTCCGCTTCTGGAACAATATTACCACAAACCTGAAAAGAAGCCCGATGCAGACGAAATCCGAAAGGGCAGGCTTCTTAGGGGCGC
>JBJKSV010000691.1:0-4593 GCA_046703605.1 Limisphaerales bacterium | reverse complement strand
GGCGATCACCTCCAGCCACGGCATTTACACCCTGGAGAATGGCCGGTGGAGGCTGCGTTTTCCCTTTCGATTCGTCATCAAGAACGCCGATCCGCTCGACGGACTGCAAGACAGCGAGGGCGACATTTGGGTGGGCACCTGGGGCGCCGGTCTGGTCATGTTGATGCCGGACGGGAGCATGGGGCGCGTGCGATTGCCCGGAGAGGGTGCGGTGCCCTTTATACGCTCCCTGCTGCAGGACACAGACGGAAACATTTGGGTCGGCGCTATCGACGGCCTTTACCGAATCAGCAGGAATGTTGCCCGCTCCTGGAGCCTTGCGGACGGGCTGACGGGACCCGACCTGTCATCGGTTGTGGAGGATGGGGACAGGCGCCTGTGGTTTGTGTCCTGGGGCGGGGTCAGTTGGCGCGGGCCGGCCCAATCCGGTTTCACGACTCTCTCGTGGAGCAATGCCCCGCTTTTGAAACCATTGAGGGTGGAATTGGTTTCGGGAAGAAAGGCCCGGCGCTTTTCAGCCGCGGTCGCACACGGCGACTCCATTTGGGTGGGCAGACGTGATGGAGGGGTCGGAGAGCTTGGCACCCGCGGCTGCAGGTTTTTGGGCTCGGTAGGGGGATTTGTCTTGGCGCTCCTGGATTCGGAGTCCAGTGGGCTCTGGGTGGGTTCCCAACGCGGGTTGTATCACCGGGTTGGGAAAACGTTCCAGCTTATGACGCCCTTCAAAGATGCCTCCCACAGCCGGGTTATGGCCCTTGCGGAGGACACGCAGGGCAGAGTGTATGCGGGAGTCCAGGGCGCCGGGTTGGCGCGGTGGTCCCGCGGTCAATGGAGCTCGTTGACCCGCCCGACCGATATCGGGAGCGACGGGATCACGGCCTTGTATATTGACGGAACGGACGGCGTCTGGGCGGCGACCAGTTTCGCCGGACTTGCTCGCTGGAAGCAGGGCCGGTGGCGAATCTATCCCGGGCCTGAATCCAAACCATGGAACCTCCACGGCGTTACCATGGACGCGGACCACGACTTGTGGTTGTCTTCGACCCGGGGAGTCATTTACGTGCCCAGGAAGTCCTTCGAGCGCTATGCGGAGGGGCTCGCGTCGAACGTGGATTATGCCACGCTCACCGAAGACGACGGCCTTGGCTCGGTTCGTTGCACCGGTTTCGAGCAGGGCATTTGCAGGGCCGCCGACGGACGCATTTGGGTCGCGAGCGATCAGGGCGTCTCCGTCATCGATCCGGTCGCTTGGAAAAGGGAGGCTCGCCGCCTGCCTGCTCCGACCGTTCGTCTGACGAAGGTGCTGGTCGATGAGGCGCAGGTGGCGCTTGGCGGATTGGCGGGTGTTAGCGTCCCGCCGGGGTCTCATCAGCTTGAGATACGGTATGGGGCGGTTGATCTTTCTTCACTTGAGAGTGTGCGCTTCCGTTACCGGCTTGAAGGCTACGAACCGGGCTGGGTAAACGCGGGCGACAGCCGGTTTGCCCGCTACCCGAAGCTTCCTCCGGGCCGCTTCAAATTCGTGGTCAGCGCCGCCAATCGGTTTGGGGCCTGGAACACCACGGGCGCCTCTCTGGCGATCGTTGTCCGGCCGGCCTGGTGGCAAACCTCGTTCTTTAGAGGGGCGATGGTTCTTGTTCTCCTGGGCGCGGCGTGGGGAGCGTACTCCCTGAAAGTCCACCGCTTCAAGCTCGAGCAGGCCAGACAGCACGAGCTTTCTCAGCGGCTGATTTCGACTCAGGAGCAGGAGCGCAAACGCATCGCTCACGAATTGCACGACAGCCTTGGCCAGGACTTGCTCGTGGTCAAGAACCTCGCCGCCATGGGCCGCCAGTTCAGCGCCGTCGATCCCGCCGCCACGCAGTTCGATGAAATCGCCGCTTCCGCCACCAAGGCCCTCGGCGAAGTCCGCGCCATCTCCCGCGCCTTGCGTCCTCCAGAACTCGATCGGCTGGGGCTCACTAAAGCCATCGGCGCCATGCTCGACCGAGTTGGTGCCAGTTCCAGCCTCGCCTTCGACTGTCAGGTTGACGATCTGGATGGCTGCCTGCCCGCCGAAAATGAAATCAGCTTTTATCGCATCCTTCAGGAAGCGCTGAACAACGTCCTCAAACATGCCCAAGCCACTGCCGTCGCCATCTCCATCCAGCGCCAACCCACCGAACTGCGCTTGAGAGTCTCGGACAACGGACGGGGATTTGCCGCCGCCCGCGGAGCCTCGGCGCCCGCGGCCCCCACCGGCATGGGCTTGGGCGGCATGCGGGAGCGCGCGCGGCTTATGGGCGGCCACCTCGAAATGCGCTCCTCGCCCGGCCAGGGCGCCGAGATTAGGCTGCTGGTTCCCTGCCGGGCTGGTTGCCAAGAATAGGGCTGGAAAAAGGGCGGGTTCCGCCTAGAGCCTGTTTTAAAATTGGCCGGGGCTTGCGGCGGCTCTTTTGCCCGTGGCCTTCGTTGGCTCGCTCCTTACAGCCCGCCAGGGGATGCTCGGAGCGCGCCGCCTCGGCCACGGCCAAAATCCCTCGCCGCAAGCCCTCCCTGCGAATTTTAAAACAGGCTCTTACGTGTTTGGCGGCCTCGAAACACGTAGAAAAATACCAAGCTCTCGCGATACCGCCGCCCCTCTGCCCTGCGTAGAGTGGAGCCACGCATTGCAAAAGAACACGAATTGAATCGCATGAAGTCTTCACAATTATACAGCACCTTAATTGCAGCCGCAGGCCGCCGCACGTGTCTTGCCCGCCGCCTGAGGAGCGCTCAACTGGCCCAAGCTACTCCGCCACGCTCCAGTGCCTCAACCGGCATCTTCAGAAAGAGATCCGCCATCTTGCTCGCGTTGGCGGTTCAGCTCGCAGCAGGTTCCACTGCCCTGGCGAACCACTTTGAGTGGGTCGGAGATTATAGCCGCCAATGGGGTGACAGTCAGAACTGGTACGAATATCCTGGTGCGGGAGACATTCCGAGCTCCGGAGACAATGTGGACTTTCCATTCGACGGGGTGAAGCGTTACCACATCGACCTGGGCGCCAAGATTTGGGCGGCGGGGTCCGTTGACTTCGAGACAAAGGGACATGAGACCAGCGAGGGCTACAACTGGAAACTAATCAACGGCACTCTGACGGTGTGGGGACCTTTGTACTGGTTTATCACCGATTCGGCAACCAACGAATCGGTTTCGGCAAACCTTCAAATCGTCAGAGCCTCGGAATTCTGGCGGCCGCCCGCATCAAATCCCGGTTTCCTGGATTTATACGGCCAGTTGAGCGGTTCGGCCCCGATTACTCTCGGTCCGTACGACCAGGGCTACTTATCTCATTGCTCTCTTCGCCTGAATGACCCAAATCCCTACAGCGGAACCCTAGAGGTTCTCGACGGCGCGCTTTCGCTCAATGACCTGAACGCGCTCAGCAACGCGACGGTAAATCTGTCCGGCACGAACGCTTCTCTGCTCCTGCCCACGGGCGCCGCCAATGTGGGAATGCTCATTGGGAGTCGAGATCTCTCCCTCGGCACTAACATCTTGCGGGTCGGGGGAGCAAATCTGAGCGGCGGATACTCGGGCTCGCTCACCGGCTCCTCCGACGCTCAGCTCGTCAAACGGGGCACAGGGACATGGGATCTCTCTGGAAACAGCCCCGATTACGCCGGGCACACAACCGTCGAGAGAGGGATTCTCTGCCTTTATGGTTCGCTCGCTGCCAGCCCCTTCACCATCGACAACGGCGGAGGGCTACAACTCGCCGCCAACGTTTCTATCGGTGGATTGGACGGCACTGGCATTCTCAACATCGGCGTCAACACCTTGACGCTCGCCTCGTTGCAGAACAACCTGGTCTATGACAGCTTCGATGGACTCATTTATGGCAGCGGCGTTATCCGGAAGACGGTCTCCAGGCAATTCACCTTCAGCAACAATAACAGCCCTTTCACAGGCAATCTGCGGTTGCTCCAAGGCCGGACCCGCGTTGGCGCCAAGGCCATGCAATATGCCACGGTCAGTGTCCTTACCGATAACGGCCTCACCTTAACCACGGCCACCACGCTTGGCGCGCTGGCTGGCACCGGCAGCCTTGCCCTGGATTACGACTTGACCTTCGGAGGCAATAATGCCAATACCGTCTATTCGGGCAATCTCTCCGGCCCCGGGAGCCTCATCAAGATCGGGACCGGCAACTGGACTTATGATGGAGACGCCTCGGGCATTCCCATGGTTGCTATAGAAGGTGGCACCCTCTCGTCCGACGGCAGCTTCAAGGCTCTCTACCTCGCCCCAGGCGCCACGGTGACACCCAACAGCCCTGCCTCGAGCATCGGCGACTTTAGTGCCGCCGGTGTCGAGTTGGACGGGGCCTATCTTTGCCAGTTGGATGGCAGCAGCTCAGATCGCATCGACGTGAGTGGCGAACTGGATCTGACCCAAGGCACCCTCGACCTTGAACAACTCGGCTCCGCCCCGACCGCGCCCGTTTATATCCTGGCGAGTTATGGCAGCCTGAAAGGGCCCTTCGCCTCGGTTCGGAATATCCCCCGCTTTTATTATCTCAACATGGCCTATAACGACGGCGCCTCGCCGAACCATGTCGCGCTGGTCCGCGA
>JBJKSV010000690.1:0-4601 GCA_046703605.1 Limisphaerales bacterium | reverse complement strand
GGCTGGGGAACATCGTCTGACGCTGGCGCTCGTGCTGGATGCGGAGCAAGTTAATGATATCGGCGTCCCGAATAGCCTCATCGACGTTGTAGGTCACGCGGCAGCCCATCTTCTCGAAAACGCGCGGCACGAGCGTGGCCGGGCCGCAGAGGGTGACTTGCGCCCCCAGTTTGCTCAATGCCCATATATCGGAGCGGGCCACGCGGCTGTAAAGGATATCGCCCAGTATCGTGACCTTCAGCCCCTCGAAGTTCCCCTTGCGCTCGCGAATGGTGAACATGTCGAGCAGCGCCTGGGTGGGGTGTTCGTGGGCGCCATCGCCCGCGTTGATGACGCTGGCGTTGAGCACGCGCGCCAGGAAGTGCGGCGCCCCGGACGCCCGGTGCCGAATCACGATGAAGTCGGCGTTGAGGGCCTCCAGGTTCCGGGCGGTGTCTTTGAGGGTCTCACCTTTTTTGAGCGAGGAGGCCTCGGCCGTAAAATTGATGATGTCCGCTGAAAGGCGCTGCTCGGAAAGCTCAAAACTAATGCGGGTGCGAGTCGAAGGTTCGATAAAGAGATTAATGACCGTCTTGCCGCGCAGGGCCGGCACCTTCTTGATGGCCCGCTCCCCGACCGCCTTGAAGGCCCGGGCCGTGTCCAATACGGTCAGGATCTCCTCCGCCGTGAGCGATTCGAAGTCCAGAAGGTGCTTGCGGTTCCAGTTCATCGCCTTTCCAACAGAACCGCGTCCTTTCCCTCCTCCTCGGATAAGCAAACATGGACGCTCTCGGCGGGGGCGGTGGAGAGATTCTTTCCGACAAAGTCCGCTTTGATGGGCAGCTCACGATGGCCACGATCAACGAGAACCGCCAATTGAATGCGCCGGGGCCGTCCGAAGTCATTGAGGGCGTCCATGGCAGCCCGGACGGTGCGTCCGCTATAGATGACATCATCGACCAATATGACCGTCTTGCCGGTCACATCGAAGGGAATGACGGTGGGTTTGATTTCCGGCGCCATGCGGTTATTGAGGTCATCTCGGTGCATGCTGATGTCCAGCCTGCCGGTTGGAACCGTTTGTCCCCATATCCCGGCGAGGGAATTGGCAAGCCGTTCCGCCAGAAGGACTCCCCCGCGTTGGATGCCAACCAGCACCACCCCGGGGTTGGGTTCGTTCTGTTCGACAATTTCGTGGGCAATGCGATTCAAGGCACGGCCAATGGCGGTCTCATCTAAAACAATTGTGGTGTCAGACATTGGATTGCAGATTACAAAAGGTGCAGGCGTCTTTGGGGTCTTTGGAGCCTCCGCACGCGCTAACGACGTACCACGGCCAGCATGATAAATGGCTGCCGGTTGGGCATCCTTCTCGCCGCCGCCGTCCAGAAGCCCGTGAACGGCCCTTAGACGCACGGAGGGACGGCCTCGCCGCGCCCTGCCATTTGCTGTCGGCTTTTGCGCCATTTGGAGCGGTGCTTAATGATCCAATCGGTTAAGGCGCGTTCAAATCCGATGTCGGCCCCTGCTTTTTCGGACTCAAGCCACTTGTGCCTGAGGATTTCCTCGCGCTCGGCCTGAAATTCCCGGTAGAGTGAGGACTGCCTGAGCAGGTCGCCCGCCAGGAACGGCTCTTGAGTTTGGTCTGACATAATCGCCAATTCAGAAACTGCAACCATCATTGCAATTCTTATTAATTTTCCATCATGCTGACAACCAAATTCTTCACGAGGTCCATGTCGCACCATAGCACAACCTCGGGGATTTTGCCACAATAGCTCTGGGAGCCGGGTGCTGAGGAGCGCTTATGGGGGCGTGCCATTCTCAAAGAGGCGGGAAGACGGCCCTTCCCTGGATAGGCAAGCGCCGGGCATTCAGCGTGAAATAGGGGCTAAAGACCGGCCATGGTCGAGGAAAACCGGGCGAGTTGCCTTCCGCGGGGCTATGGCATACAGCTATTGCATGTCGTTTCTCATACTGCTCGTCGCGGCCATTTTCACCGCATCTCTCAGCGATGCGCAAGCCAGCCACTGGGTAGGCACATGGAGCGCATCGCCGCAGTTGGTGGAGACCCGCAATCTGCCGCCGCGACCCGGTTTGGCCAGTAACACGCTGCGCGAGGTCATCCAGGTGTCTATTGGCGGGAAACGGCTTCGGGTGAGCTTTTCCAACCTCTTCGGGTCAAGTCCAGTCACTATCAACTCCGCCCACATCGCCCTCTCGGCGAGGCACAGCGCCATCGAGCCTGGCACGGATAGAACCTTGAGATTCCACGGCAGACCCTCGCTCACAATTCCGGCCGGCAGTTCCGCCTTCTCGGACGCCTTTGACTTTGATCTGGATCCCTTGTCCGATGTTGCGGTGACAACCTATTTCGGCGCCTGCTCAGTGGATGTCACCGGGCATCCCGGTTCCCGGACCATCTCTTATCTGCAAGCAGGTGACCAGGTTTCGGCGGAGATCTTGCCGGCAGCGGTCAAGACCACGCATTGGTATATTCTGGAGGGTCTCGATGTAGAGGCGAGCCATTCGACTGCAGCCCTGGTGATTCTTGGTGATTCCATCACTGACGGAAAGGGTTCAGGCACCGACAAGAACGACCGTTGGCCGGATGACTTGTCCCGCCGTCTGCAGGCCGGCAAAGCCACCGCTCGCGTGGCCGTGCTCAATGCGGGCATCGGGGGGAACTCCGTGTTGCGCGCAGGGCTGGGCCCGACGGCGCTCTCGCGCTTCGACCACGATGTGCTTTCCCAAAGCGGGGTGCGCTGGCTGATTGTCTTTGAGGGGGTCAATGACATTGGCACAAGCCGCGACACCAACGCGCCGGCAGAGGCCAGCCATCTAATCGCGGCCTATCAACACTTCATCCGGCAAGCCCACGCCCATCACATTCGTGTTTATGGGGCCACCATCACGCCCTTTGGAGGCTCGTTTTATGACACGCCGGCCCACGAAGCAGCCCGCCAAACCGTCAACCAGTGGATTCGGACGGGCGGGGATTTCGATGCCGTGATTGACTTTGACGCCATCCTTCGTAATCGGAAGGATCCCGGGCATCTCTTGCCTGAGGCAGACAGCGGAGACCATCTGCATCCCAATGAACACGGCTATCATACGATGCCCGATGCAATAGACTTGAGACTATTTGAGAATTGAAACCCAGCCGACCCATGCAACGTCTGAATCAGCAGAAACAACCCAGAACCTCCCGCCTATGAAAACAAGAGATTTTTCGCTGTTCGCTCTAGCCACGTTGGCGGCCGCGAGTTTGGGCCACGCCAGTCCTCCGAATTCATCTCCCAGTGCCGCCAATCTGCCACATCCGAGGACATGGACCGCCCAGCAGGACCACCAAAACATGATGGAGCAACTGGGGATTAAAACGTTGCGGCGCGGCGCCGAGGGCATGAACCGTCACGCTGCCAACTATCAGAACACCGACGAGGCCAAGGCCAATCCCTATCCCGACCTGCCGGACCCGCTCACGCTCAATAGTGGGAAGAGAGTCACCACGGCGCGAACGTGGTGGAAGGAGCGCCGCCCGGAAATCGTCGAGGCTTTCGAGCGGGAGGTCTATGGGCGGGTTCCGAAGAACGCGCCCAAAGTCACGTGGGAATTGCTCAGTACTGCCTATACAAACAACGGCGGCATTGCGGTCGTCACCAAGAAACTCGCCGGCCATGTGGACAACTCCTCTTATCCGCTTATTAGCGTGACCATCCCCTTGACCTTAACGACGCCCGCCAACGCCTTCGCCCCGGTGCCGGTAATGCTCCACTTTGGGTTCGATTGGAGCCGCTTTTTCCGCGCGATGAACCGCTCGCGGGGAGCGAATCGTGCCGCTCGGCGAAACCGTCCCGGCGCAGGCAACGGCTTTCGAGCCTTTACTGGGTTGGCCGGTCCCAATTGGGAACAACTGGTCCTGTCCAACGGTTGGGGCTACGCCGTCATTATCCCGACCGACTACCAGGCCGATAACGGCGCGGGCCTGACGCGCGGCATCATCAGTTTGTGCAACAAGGGCCAGCCCCGCAAACCGGAGGATTGGGGCGCCTTGCGGGCCTGGGCTTGGGGCGCAAGCCGCGCCCTGGATTATCTCCAAACCGATCCGGCCGTGGACGGCAAGCGGGTCGGCATCGAGGGGCTGTCCCGCTTCGGCAAGGCGGCTTTGGTCACCATGGCTTTCGACCAGCGTTTTGCCATCGGGTTGATTGGGTCTTCGGGGAAGGGCGGCGCGGCCCTGTTCCGCCGCCACTTTGGCGAGCAGGTTGAAAACCTGACCGGCACGGGCGAGTATCACTGGATGGCCGGCAATTTTCTCAAATATGGCGGCCCGCTCACCCCCGCCGATCTGCCAGTGGACTCGCATGAACTGATCGCCCTTTGCGCGCCGCGGCCCGTGTTTATCAGCTACGGCGCAACGTCCGGCTCTCCGGGAGCCGAAGGAACATGGGTGGACCAGCACGGCAGTTTCATGGCCGCTGTCGCCGCCCAGCCGGTCTATCGGCTGCTGGGGGAAAAGGCCCTGGGCATTCACGACAGCTACTTGACGGCCAAGATGCCGCCGATCAACGTCGCCCTCACAAATGGCGCGCTGGCCTGGCGCCAGCACAACGGTGGAC
>JBJKSV010000689.1:0-3842 GCA_046703605.1 Limisphaerales bacterium | reverse complement strand
ACGTTTATTTCAGCGACGTCCGGGTGAATCTCGATCTGCGCAACGACCAGTATTATTACTATCCCGACATCGTCGTGACCTGCGACAAGCGCGACACGCATCCGCAGTTTGTCCGTTACCCAAAGCTCATCATCGAAGTCCTCTCCGACAGCACCGAACGCACAGACAAGCGGGAGAAGTTCTTCGCCTACACCAGCATCCCTTCCCTGGAGGAATACATCCTCGTTTCGCAGGCCGGCTTCGAAGTCACCGTCTTTCGCCGCGCCAATAAATGGGCGGCCGAGAAGTTCTCCGGTCTCAAATCTAAAGTTAATCTTCAGTCGCTCAAGCTGTCCCTGCCCCTTTCGGCCATTTACGACCGCGTTGGAGCCTAAAGATGGCCTAAGGCTGGATAAGGATTGGCAGCGGCCAGATTCGGGCTTAGACTGCGTCTATGCAAACGGCCATCCAAAACGAATTTGTTAGCGTCGAGGACTATTTGGCGGCGGAGGAAGCCAGTGACGTGCGCCACGAGTACCTCGGTGGCTTTGTGTATGCGATGGCGGGCGAAACGCGGCGCCATAACCGAATCGTGGGCAGGCTCTACTCCGCGATTGAGAGCCACCTTAGGCACCGGTCCTGCAACGTTTATTTCAGCGACGTCCGGGTGAATCTCGATCTGCGCAACGACCAGTATTATTACTATCCCGACATCGTCGTGACCTGCGACAAGCGCGACACCCATCCGCGGTTTGTCCGTTACCCAAAACTCATCATCGAAGTCCTCTGCGAGAGCACCGAGCGCACAGACAAGCGGGAGAAGTTCTTCGCCTACACGAGCATCCCTTCCTTGGAGGAATACGTCCTCGTTTCACAGGCCCGCCCCGAGGTCACCGTCTTTCGCCGCACCGATAAATGGGCGGCCGAGAAGTTCTCCGGCCTCAAGTCCAAGGCAAAGCTTCAGCCGCTCAAGATGTCTCTGCCCCTTTCGGCCATTTACGAAGCAGTTTGAGCGTAAAGATCGGTTGGGATTGGCAGCGGTCAGATTCGGGCTTAAACTGCGTCTATGCAAACGGCCATCCAAAACGAATTCGTCAGTGTCGAGGACTATTTGGCAGCAGAGGAAGCCAGTGACGTGCGCCATGAATATCTCGGCGGATGTGTGTATGCCATGGCGGGCGAGACGCTGCGCCATAATGAAGTCATCGGCAACCTGTACTCCGCCATTCGAAGCCACCTTCGCAGCCGATCTTGCAAGATTTACTTTAGCGACGTCCGGGTGAATCTCGATCTGCGCAACGACCAATATTATTACTATCCCGACATCGTCGTCACCTGCGACAAGCGCGACACCCATCCGCGGTTTGTCCGTTACCCAAAACTCATCATCGAAGTCCTCTCCGAGAGCACCGAGCGCACAGACAAGCGGGAGAAGTTCTTCGCCTACACCAGCATCCCTTCCCTGGAGGAATACGTCCTCGTTCCACAGGCCAGTCCCGAAGTCACCGTCTTTCGCCGCACCGATAAATGGGGTTCCGAAAAGTTCTCCGGCCTCAAGTCCAAGGTAAAGCTTCAGTCGCTCAAGATGTCTCTGCCCCTTTTGGCCATTTACGAGCGGGTGGGGATCTGATTCTCTGATCGCGTGCCGGATCTCCAATCTACAATAAGCTTGCCCCCGCTGGAGGTTGCCTGCCGGGTCCGCCAGGCCCTTCCAGCCGCCGGGTTATTCGCCGGCCACGACTGGCGCGTCTCGCCGGAACCATTCCACCTCGGCCCGGCGCTGGCTCGCGACCTGGACAAACTCGGACGGGTTTTGCTCCAGTTCTATCGGGCGGCGAACCTGCTTTACCGCCAGAGCGTGGCCGGAAAACAACCGGAATGGGTTGCCCACTGGCTCGACCAGGGCAAACCCGCGGAGCTTGTCACCCTGCAGCGATCTCCGGCCTTCAAGAACGAGGTGCCTCGCGTCATCCGTCCCGACCTGCTTCTGACCGATGGCGGCTTTTCCATCACCGAACTCGATTCGGTGCCCGGTGGCATCGGCTTGACCGCCTGGCTCAACCAGACCTACTCGCGTCTAGGAGCCGAGGTGCTTGGCGGAGCCGATGGGATGCTCCAAGGCTTTGCCACCATTTTCGGCGAGGCCCCTGGTGTCCACATCATCGTTTCTGAACAAGCGGCCAATTACCGGCATGAAATGGCTTGGCTTGCCGATCAACTCGGCCACCCGCGCTTTCAGGTTCGTGCGCCCGCCTTAACCGCATTCGCGGACGGAGACGCGGTCTATCGCTTCTTCGAAATGTTCGACATCGAGAACATCCCCTGCGCCGGCCAGTTATTTGAGTTGGCTGCCGCCAAGCGCATTCGGCTAACCCCGCCGCCCAAGCCGGTTCTTGAAGAAAAAATGCTCTTTGCCCTCTTGTGGAATCGCAACCTCAGAGGTTTCTGGCGCCGCGAGTTGGGCGAGGCCTTTCTCCAGCGAATACAACGGTGGGTCCCTTACACGTGGTTGGTCGATCCGTCGCCTCTGCCTCCGCATGGCGCCATCCCCGAACTGAACCTGACCGACTGGCGCCAACTCCAGTCCCTGTCGCATAAAGAACGGGACCTTATTCTTAAGGTCTCCGGGTTCTCCCCCAATGCCTGGGGCGCCCGCGGCGTGTATCTGGGCAGTGACCTTTCCCTAGGCGACTGGACCAACGCCGTCGAGCAGGCCCTTGCGGATTTTGACCGCTCACCCTATATCCTCCAGCGCTACCATAAGCCTGCCCTGCACCCCGCACACTGGGTCGATTTCGACCAGAACTCAGTCGTTCCAATGGAGGGGAGAGTGCGGCTTTGTCCCTATTATTTTGTGAGCGGGGAGGCCGAAGCGGCTCGCGCCCGCCTGGGCGGCGTGCTGGCAACCGTCTGCCCTCGCGACAAGAAGATCATCCATGGAATGACGGATGCCATCTTCGCGCCCTGCGAGGTATGACGCTTTCCGCGTACATTCTGTTGGCGTCCAGTTCCCTGTTCGTCATCGTGGACCCTGTCGGAACCGTGCCGGCGTTTTTGGCGATGACCGCGGGCAACACCGCCGAGGACCGGATCAAGATGGCCGGGATAGCCTGCTGTGTCGCCGCAGGCGTGTTGCTCGGTTTTGCGGTGGCTGGGCAGTGGATTTTCAAGCTGTTCGGCATCACCCTGCCCGCCTTTCAGTTCGCTGCCAGCCTGGTCCTGCTCCTGGTCGCCTTGGATATGGTTCGCGCCCAGCGCTCCCGCGTCCACGAGACCTCCGAAGAGACCGCCGCTGGAGTCGAAAAGACGGATATCGCCATCGCGCCTCTGGCCATCCCGATGCTGGCGGGGCCCGGCGCCATCTCAACGGCCATCCTTCTCCACAACCAAGCCCAGACCTTTTCCCAGCACCTTGCACTCTACATCTGCATCCTCGTGGTCTCGCTGGCGACTTACATCATCCTGCGCCTCTCCGCGCGCGGCGCCCAATGGTTAAGCCCCATCCTGATGCACATCGTCGTCCGCATCATGGGCCTGTTGTTGGCCGCCATCGCCATTCAATTCCTCATCAATGGGATCAAGCAACTCAAACCAGTGTTTTCTTCCTGAGCTTGACCCCCGTTCCCCAGCAATTCAAAGGCTACAAGCTTTACGGAGTATTGGCGGCGGTCGAGAGCAGCCAGGAAATGGACCGGGCGGCGGTGGCGCAGGGGATAGGTGTAGCACGGATGCACGGGGATATTTTCCGGCTGAAAGTGCCGACGGGCTTCCATCCGAAAGATTTTGCGCCGCGGGCGGCTTGATCCATTCCGTTTGCCGGGCCCATGTCGAAGTCAGTCAACCGATCCGCATAGGTGCCCAAG
>JBJKSV010000688.1:0-5582 GCA_046703605.1 Limisphaerales bacterium | reverse complement strand
ATAATATTACGATGATGGAGTCGCCGTAGCCGGCATTGACCTCGACTTCCACCGAGTAGGCCTCGATGCCGCTCACCGCTGCTGAATGAACCCTGGCCAACATGGATACCCTTATGGCGAAAGGGTGGCAGGAAAGCAAATGCTTTTCGAGTGAAGGTCAGTGAAGGGGACTCAGAGAGGCCGTGATCTGGGCCTGGGTGTCGGATTGGCGCTCATCGCTTTGAACCAGATTATGCGGTCTGGCCGTGTCGATCCCCAGAAGGGCGTGGAGCCTCCGCTGGATTGTGGCCGATGGACATGGTACTCGACGCGCCCACTCGCCGATTGAAACCGCCGAAGCCCCGAAAACACACTCCAAGTTCTGTTTTCTTGACCGGAATCAAAGTAGGCGACGCGGTTCCGCATTAGAGTCATGGCATGAATCATTGCATTGAATTGATGATGGAGGAGCACGAGCTGATTGTTGAAGTGCTGGCTTCCTTGCACGCCATGGCTGAAAAGCTGGCCGCTGGACACGCGGTGCCCAGGCAGGATGTCGCTGACTTCGGCCGCTTCTTCCGCGATTTCGCGGACAAGTGCCACCACGGCAAGGAGGAAGACCGGCTGTTTGTCAAAATGGGCCAGGTAGGTTTTCCACAGGACAGCGGCCCCATCGCCGTCATGTTGTCCGAGCATGACGCAGGGCGGCATGAGGTGCGGGAACTGATTGGAATCGGGGCCGGTTCGGGGGCGCTCAGCGAGACCGAGAGGAGGAGAGTGATTGAGTGTGCCAGCCAGTTTGTGCCGTTGCTCTACGGGCATATCCAGAAGGAGAACAACATCCTTTACCCCATGGCCCAGAGCGCCATCCCGTTTGCGGAGATGGAGGGTTTAGACCAGTCGTGCGAGGCGTTCGACGAGCAAATCCGGGAACAGCTTGATGTAGCCGGCCTCAAGACGCTTGCGGCCGAGTTGACGCGCCGCTATCCAGCCAACCGGGCTCGATTGGCCGTTTACGGAGGGTGTGGGGCGTGTCACTCTGCCGCCTCGGTTTAAGGTCTTCGCCGAGACCGCGGTTTTGGGACTTCATCGCCCACTTTGTCCTCCACGTTGTGGAATTCCGGCGTGCCCTCGAGGAAGCGGGCGATAGAGTCGCCGTTGGGAACAGGCTCTGGCCTACAGTAAGCGGCAGAACATAGCGTCGCGGAGCTTGGGTTCGAACCACGTGCTCTTGGGGGGCATAATGGCGTTGGCGTCCGCGATGGCCATGAGGTCCTCGATGCTGGTGGGGAAGAGTGAAAAGGCGCAGGCGAATTCGTTGGAATTGACGAGCTTTTCGAGTTCGGCTGCGCCGCGGATGCCGCCCACAAATTGGAGGCGCTGGCTGGTGCGCGGATTATCGATGCCGAGGATGGGGCCAAGCACGCGGTTTTGGAGCAGGGTGACATCCAACTGGTCCACAGGCGCGGTGGAGGCGGCCAAGTGCGGGTGCAAGATTAGCGTGCGCCATCCGCCGCGGAGATAGTGACTGAAGTCATGTTTCTTCGCCGGGCGGGCGCCGCCACCGGGTTGGAGCGTGAAAACCGGTTTGAGCCTCTGGAGGAACTCATCGGTCGATAAGCCGTTAAGGTCTTTGACAACCCGGTTGTAGGGGAGGATCTGAACCTGGTCGTGAGGAAAGATAACGCTGAGGAAAAAGGCGCTGTTGTATCCGGCCTGTCCTGAAGCGCCGCCCTGTTTTTCGGCCTGGTAGATGCGGACTGCCGCGGCGCTGCGATGGTGACCGTCAGCAATGTAAAGCGCCGGGATGCGCTCGAACTCGGTTTGAATTGAGCGAATGGCAGGGGAATCGGCGATGACCCAGGCTGTATGGCGCACTTCGTCGGGAGCCACGAAGTCGATGTCGGGCGTTTCGGAGGTCCTTCGAGCGACAAGCTCGTTAATGACCGGGCGCGAGCGATAGACCAGGAAAGCCGGGCCAGTCTGCGCCCAGAGGGCCTCAATGTGCCGAACTCGGTCGTCTTCCTTGTCGGGCCGGGTGAGCTCATGCTTTTTGATGTGGCCGGACAGGTAATCTTCACAGCTTGCGCCGGCGACAAGGCCAACCTGGCTGTGCGAGCCTCTGACCTGGCGGTAGAGATAGAAGCAGGGTTGGTGGTCTTGCCGCAATGCGCCCTGAGCGATAAGGCGCTGAAAACAATCCCGGCCTCGCGCATAGACTTCGGGGGCGTGGACATCTGTGGAGGGAGGCAGGTCGATTTCCGGCTTACTGACGTGCAAAAAGCTCAGCGGATTATCGGCGGCGATTACGCGGGCCTCCTCCGAAGACATCACGTCGTACGGGAGCTCGCAGATACGCTCCGCCAAATCGGGCTTAGGCCGCAAAGCGGCAAAAGGTCTGATGGTCGCCATGGTTGGGGCATAAGATAGCGGCTGGCGACGGGATTGTCATTCGACAAAGCGTGGATGGGCGGATTGTCAGGCCGTTACCTCAGTGAGCGGCTCGCGATCTGGATCTGGGCGGCCTGGTAGGTCTGGTCTTCGACGAGAGTGGTGGCTGGGCTGCTGGCGGTCATGAATTTAACCGGAATGCTCACGCGGTGCCGTCCGTCTTTGTTCATGAAGACGCAAAAATGGAGGTGAGGGCCGGTGGAAAAGCCGGTGCTTCCGGAATGGGCGATAGGTTGGCCAGCGGAAACCATCTCGCCGACCTTGACGAGGCTGCTGTGCTGCTCGAGATGGCAATAATGGCCCAAGGTTCCGTCGGCGTGACGGATCAGGATGTAGTTATTGAAGGGGTCGAATTTCATGCTCGGGCCACCCGTGTCGGAATCGTCTTTGACCCTTACGACCAGGCCGGCGCGGGCAGCGCAGACGAGAGTTCCTTGGGGCATCCCAAAGTCGATGGCGTATTCATTTGGGCCGGTGTGGCTGAAGCTGCCGTCGTAGCCCTGGGTCACGGTGAAGCTTGTGCCGGGGGCGAAAGGAAGCCTATAAACGTAATGGTCCGGGTGGGCGCGATTGCTGCCGAGCTTGTAGTAGTTGGTGTAGTCATATTTCCAGTCCTCATCGGGGTCGATCGGGGTGAGGGTGAACAACTCGGTGCGTTTTCGAGCCGGAACGGTCGTCGTATAAGGGAAGGGGTGGCCGGATTTCAAGTTGACCAGGCTCATGACCGTGGTCACGGTGACCTCACAGTACTCTCCATTCTGGACGAAGAAGTGTGTCGTTTGGCCATCGCGCGTGGTGACGAACTTAACGTTGTTGGTCTCCTCCGACTGGGCGATTTGTGCCGCGTTGTTCTCGGCGACCGCGCGGGGCGTGGTGCAGGCGGTGCCCAAAATCAGGAGGAGTGCCGAGGCAAGCAGGCTGAAGACACGGGCAAAGGCGAAGGTGTGAGGGCGTGGATGGGTGGAACCGTGATTAACCATGATTAGAATTGCGCCGTTTTGTCTAAACGTTCGCCTAATAAGAGTCCTGGCCGCTATTGGCTCCAGTCTGAAATTCTTGTCGTGGTTCGTCTGACATTTGGCGGCGCGGATCCGGGATTGCGAAAGGCAAGGGGCTGGGACAAAATGCCTGCGCGTATTTCGCGAGGCGCGGCGGGGGGATGCGGCAGCCCCAGATAGGCGCTTCGCGGCGCTTCAGGTGCGAAGTTATCGAATGGCAAAAGCAATTCAAGCGGAAGACAACCGAAGGCGGGTCTTGCTCGTGGACGACCACGCGGTCTTCCGCTTTGGAATGGCGCAGCTTATCAACCGCGAACCGGACTTGATGGTTTGCGGTGAGGAAGAGGACGCGCCGAGCGCCTTGGCCGCAATTGGAGGGTCCAGACCCGACCTTGTGGTTGTGGACATCTCCCTGAAGGAGAGCAGCGGTTTGGACTTGATGCGCAGCCTCCGATCCCGGTCGCCCAAGCCGCCTTTGCTTGTGATCAGCACATACGAGGAGGCGCTCTACGCGGAGGTAGCCTTTCGCGCGGGAGCGCTGGGCTATCTGATGAAATCCGATGCGGTGGGAAAGGTCATTCCGGCCATCCGGCGTGTGCTCAGCGGCAATGTCTATATGAGCGAGACTTTGACGGCGAGAATGCTCCAGCGCCAGATCCGCGGACAGGCCGAAGTTCGCGTCTCGCCGCTGGCTGGTTTGAGCGAGCGGGAGTTGGAGGTGCTCCAAATGATTGGCCGCTGGAAGAAGACGGGTGAAATCGCCGCCGAACTCCATTTGAGCGTAAAGACCATCGAGTATTACCGGGAGCGCATCAAACACAAGCTCGATCTCAGGAATGCCGCCGAATTGGCCCATTACGCCACCGCATGGGTGCAAGGCGGTCAGAATGGGCTTTAGCTCGTGATCATGGTCCAACCCAGACCCGGTAAAACCGCGCCGAGGCAGTCGCGGCGGGATCGATGAATTCGAAAAGGCCACTGGGCGGATTAGTCACAAGAAGAGAGGCCCAGTTCGAGTTCTTCAGGTCCGGCGACATCTGAACAGTGTAGGTCTGCCCCGGCGAACCGTTGACGATCATCTGGAACTGGCCATTGGCAAGGTGCGCTGGAGAAGAAATCGTCGGAGGCAGGGCGGCCGCATTGACAGTGATGGAGAAGACTTTGGTAAGCACCTGGGAGTTGGAGTCCGTCACCTGGGCAATGAAAGTCGATGTGCTGCCGGTGGCCGGAGTGCCTGAGATGGAGCCGTCGGGGTTGAGTGACAAGCCATCGGGGGGGCCCGCCGAGCCGAGGGCAAGCTGCCAGAGGTAAGGCGGTTGGCCCCCGCTGGCACTGAGCTTTGTGCTGTAAGGGACGCCAACGGTGCCGTCCGGAAGGCTGGTGGTGGTGATTTGCAGCGGTTGAGCGGTTTGGACGGTGAAATTAGCGCTGGCATCCCTCTCGTTGATGGTGAGATTCTGGCTGTTCGGACATTGAAAATTCCCGTTTCCGAAAATGTCGTCCAAGCCATCGCCGCCATCTCCGCAGTTGATGTTCACGCTCCAATTACCGTTAGCAACATTGAGCGAGTAGTTGCCATTCGCGTCGGTGTCCGTATGAACGGAGACTTGCTGGCCGTTGATGGTTGCGTTCGCGTTGACCCCCACTCCTGAAATCGGATTGCCGCCGCTGTCCTGGACACGGCCGGTAATATGGTTGTTGGCGCTGGCGAGCAGTACGGTAAAATTGGCTGTGCCGTTGCCATTGTTGATCGTGACATTCTGGTCATTCGGGCATTGATAATTCCCGTTTCCGAAAATGTCGTCCAGGCCATCACCCCCGTCGCCACAGTTAAGGTTCACATTCCAGTTGCCGTTAGCGACATCCAACGAGTAATTGCCATTCTGATCGGTTTGCGTATGGGCGTTGAATTGCTGGCCATTGATGGCCGCGCTCGCATTGACCCCAACGCCCGAAATCGGGTTACCCTGGCTGTCTTGAACAACGCCGGAAATGTGATTGAGGGCGGGGAGCGAGGAGAAATCGACGCGCAACGCCTGGCCGACACTCAAGGCAACGCCGCCACTCTGCTGAACGGTGGGGATCGAAAAGACGTAACCGCTCGGGGCAGAGTCGTTTTCGATCTGGATTTGCCAATAGTCGTTTGCTCCGGCC
>JBJKSV010000687.1:0-2576 GCA_046703605.1 Limisphaerales bacterium | reverse complement strand
GTGCAGTGCTGCTAGTGAGCCATCATCTGAATGTCATTAACAAGATCTGCCGATGCGCGTTGTTGCTCCGAAATGGAGAATTGGTCGGGTACGGCCCGCCAGCGGAGGTCATTGAAAGGTATCTGGAACAGGTGAACGAATCGGCGCCGTCCTCCGAGGTATTTGCTGGAGTTCGCTCCGAGCAGCTGACCATATCCGCGGTTTGTGCCCAGGATGCCAACCGCACCCAACGGTCGGTTTTTTCACCAAGCGAGACCATCCGAGTCCGAATTGATTACGAGACCCATGTCGTCTTGGACGACCTTCGCATGGTGCTGCAGCTGGTGCGTGGCGTCGGCGAAATTGCATTTGCTTCGACCGATCACCAGGCGCGCGGTGGCACCAGAGTGCCTGTGGGTCGGTATCGATCCTCCTGCGATTTGCCTGCCGGCCTGTTGAATTTGGGGCGCTACAGCGTCGTGGTGCGGGCGGGAATTCCGGGAAAGGCTGTATTGATCCCGCCGTTCGACGCGTGCGGAATCGTGATTCAGGGAGCGGGCAACCAGGGCTCCGATTACGCGGACGGACCCTCATGGCCCGGGGCGGTGTGCCCAAGACTAAATTGGCAGGTGGAGCGCTTCGATTGATGGAGAGCCATGGACGCTTTGGTGCATCGCCTGTTGGGCCGCCTTCATCGCGCATGGTACTTCACGCCTGGACCGAATGATTTCTTCCTGGCTTCATTCCCACGGTCCGGCAATACATGGCTGAGGGCGATATTCGGTGCATTAACTGTCGGGCGTTCGATCAAGAGCCTCGAGGAACTGGATCGAATTGTTCCGGAGGACGAAGTGCCGATGGTTCGTTGGTGGATGGCACCAACGCAATTTCGATTTGTAAAGACTCATGCTAATTTCCTGTGGGAGCGTCGGGATTTTGCGGCGGCACGAGGTTTGGTCTACATCGTTCGTGATCCTCGGGACGTCGTTCTTTCGCATTATCGTTACTTGCAGGGGCTTCACGATTATCCGGGTGATCTCATAGGGTTCGTTGATGATTGGCTGTCCGGACGAATCTATCCGGGAACGTGGTTGCAGCATGTGCGGAGTTGGACGGACGCGGGTCCGGTACGGAATACGCGGCTTTTCGTCGTGCGTTACGAAGACCTCCGGAGGGACTGTCACGGCGTGATCGGCCGGATATGCGAGCGCTTTGAATTGCCCTTCAGTGGGCCTGAGATTCAGGCGGCGGTTGCCCAAGCGACACTCGGCGAGATGAAGCGCAAGGAAGCTTGCGGCATGCGAGCGACTGAAATCCGGCCTGGCTTCGAGTTTATCGGTCAAGGTCCTACGGGTTGGGGAACGTCCATGTTGGAGCCAAAGTTGCTGACAAGACTGGAGAACGATTGTCAGGAGGGAATGGCACGATTCGGTTACTCACGGTCTCCCGCCACGTCGTGACGGAAGACACAAATGGTTTTCTGAGCTGATGAGCAATCTTCCCGAACCCGGCTCGCCTGGGCCATTGGTGGCAGTGGTCAGTCATCTGTGGATTGGCCACATACCCACCTATCACGGACTCTTGGTGGATCGGCTGATGAGGGCGGGCTGTCGGGTTTTGTCGCTAAGTCCGATGTCGTGTGCACTGGCACCGAACCTGCAATGGTGCCGGTTTGGCAACGACAAGGGCGGGCATGCACGATCGGCGGGTCCTACGAGCGGCGGTCGAAGAACGTCGCTCCCGTCGGGCCTCTTTCGCCGCCTCCTGCCTCGATCAGGAATAATCCGGGCCTATAGAGGAAGACGCACTTGGCGCCTGCTGGGCGCGACCCTCGATGAAGCTGAGTCAAGCAACTAGGGGCGGCCTGACCTGATCATCATCGTTTATCTCGATGTCGGGTTTCTTGAAGCGGGAATAAGTGCGCGATTTGTTGAGAAGGTCATTCATTCCCCTTGGTGTGGCATCTGGACGGGACCGCCGATGGCGCGACCCGCTTCTCGATCATGGCTCGCCCGCCTTGCCGGAGTTGATGCACCTCTTCGGGCCCGAAGTTGCCGGGCTGTCTGGGTACTGCATCCCGATCTGGCAGCGGAACTGAACACCTGGCGCGTGGCTGCCAAGGTAGCGGTGATGCCGGATGTGGCAGACTTGCGCGTCCCGGCGAGGCAATGCCAGGGCGTCGCGAAGCTGCAGGAGAAGGCGGCGCGTCGGAAGGTCGTGGGCCTTTTCGGGACAATCAGCATGAGGAAAGGCGTGGATACGCTTGTGGACATCGCCCGCCTCGCGGTCCGCGAGGCACCGGAGTTGTTCTTTGTCGTCGCCGGGGAGTTTTCGCCCGAAACCTGTGGCGGTGAATTCGCACGGATCCACCAGCTGGTTGCCGCCGCGCCGGCAAACTTCTTGTTCTTGCCGGGCCGAATCCCCGACGGCCCGGAATTCAACGCCCGTATCGCCGCGGCCGATGTGCTGTTCGCGGTGTATAGGGATTTTCCCTATCACAGCAATTTGCTGACAAAGGCAGCGCATTTTCGGCGGCCCATCGTCGTGGCACGGGGTGAATTAATGGAGCGCTGCGTCCGCAAATTTGGGCTGGGCGA
>JBJKSV010000686.1:0-2865 GCA_046703605.1 Limisphaerales bacterium | reverse complement strand
GACAATGCGCCAGTCGGCGTAGTTAATCAGGCTGTGGGTGGGAACATAACAGCGGACATGGCGGCCGGTGCGGCGGTTATAGGCATGGACGTAATCAAAAACCTGTTGGAGGGCGCGGCGATAGAGGTAATACTTGAGTTTGGAGGCCCGCCACTGCGCATCGACCGAGCTGTGGGGTGGCTGCCAATCCTCATGGTAAAAGCTCCGCCACTCGCGCTTGAATCCCTCGGAATAGCCGCCGCGGACCCAGAACTCCGGCTCCTCGAGGTCAACCGCCTTGGTGCCGGCGTCCAGCGCCCGTTGCACTCCCACACACAGGAACTTCCCGTAATTGGTTCCGGGACACATGTAATAGACATCCCCGCCGTGGCTGATCTTCTTTCCGCTGCGCTCGGTTTGGGCCTCATCTTCGTGGTTGATACCGTCGAAGCGGCCATAGAGATAATCCTGGTACTGGCCCCAGGCGACGCCGGTCATGACGTGGATGCGGTAGCCATGGTCGCGCCAGGTCTTGATTCGCGCCGGCAAACGGGGGTCAATGCCATAGACGATGGCGACGTCGGATCGCAGATTGCCCAACCCGCTCCAGGGCTGCCCGGTCTGGAAACAGGTTCGCTCCAGGTGCTGTTTGGGGTCCTGTGGAAAGACCTTGGGAATGTCGGCCGCCAAGAGCGGACTGGCCAGCAACAAGAGAGACATGATTTTAAGCAGCCTATGCATGAGTATTGGATGCCCGAAAAATGGAAATCAGGCAACCCGAAAAGGGAACGCTTACAGTGTTTGGCGCAAGGGAAAGTCGTTGCCGATTGGCGAAGCGCTGCTGGCGAAGGCGCGTATTGCCAAAGGCGCGGGGGGTGTTAGTGTGAGGGCGTGAAAAAGGAAATTCCCGTGAGTCAACTGTGTCTTTTTGCCGGAGCGTTGGTCCTGGTCCATTGCGGTGTTGGTTGGGCGCAGCCCGCAGCCTCGCGCCGATCTGAGGATCAGGCCGGTCCTGGAATGGCGAAGATTAATCACGTCATCTGGATCATCCAGGAGAACCACTCGTTTGATAATTACTTTGGCACATTTCCCGGCGCGGATGGGATACCGCCGAGCACCTCACTGCCGGAGCGGCCGGATGGCGGAGCGCGAGTGAAGCCCTTCCACATGCCGCAGGGCCAGCCGCTCATAGACTTGGAGCACAGTTGGGAAACCGCCCACGCTTGTTACGACAATGGGAGGATGGACGGGTTCGTCTGGGCTGAGGGTAGTCCCTACACGATGGGTTATTATAATTCGAGCGATATCCCCAACTATTGGCAATATGCGCGCGCCTTTACGCTGTGCGACCGGTTCTTCTCATCGGAGATGACCGGCAGTTCCCCGAATCACGTCTATACAGTCGCCGCGCAGTCGGGGGAATTGAACAACGTCGGCTCTCTGGGCGCGCTCAAGCGGGTGATGGATGATGACGACGGGTTCAGCTTTATCTCGATTGTGAAGAGGTTTACGGGCCAGGACATCACGTGGGGCTATTACGTGGAGACCCAGCCCGCCCCGTCCAACGCACGAGACATCAACGCGCATTTGGCCAACCTCGCTTATCCGGATCCAAAGGTGTTCACATTATGGAATCCGATGCCCGGCTTCAAAGCGATTCGGGAGAATCCCTCGCTGATGGCGCGCTTGATGCCGGAGGAAGAGTTCTATCGCGCGCTGAGGCGGGGCGCCGGTCTGCCGCAGGTTTCCTGGCTCATCCCGGATTTCCAGGACAGCGAACACCCGCCCGAACCCCTCGACCAGGGGATGTGGTATGTGACCCGGTTGATTAACGCGGTGATGGACAGTCCGTATTGGCAGGACAGCGCGATCTTCCTGTGCTGGGACGACTACGGCGGCTTTTACGACCATGTGCAGCCGCCTGAAGTTGATGCTTACGGCTACGGCCCGCGCGTGCCGATGATGGTGATTTCCCCGTACGCCAAACGGGGCCACATCTCACATTACACTTATGATTTTACTTCGGTGCTGAAGTTCATTGAAGAGCGATGGCATCTTCAACACCTGGCCCCGCGCGATGACCGGGCCAATGACATGCTCGATTGCTTTGACTTCAACCAGGCGCCAGCTTCGCCGATGACGATTGCCATCCCTCCGCATGCCAAATCGCGCCTGGAAACGGTGCATCTAACCTATCCGCCATCCACGGAGTTGCCTCACGAAGCGCCGAATCCCAATGCGGGCACGCCCGCGGTGCCGTACGTTGCGCCGGCCAAGAGGCGCTGATCGCAGGCCGGTTGTCACCTTTGACCGAGAGAAGGAAACGAAGGCAACGAAAAGCCTTTGTTGGGAGCCGCGATTGTACCGGGGCCTTAAGCCCCCATACTTCATGCCTGGGAAGCTTCCGCCATAAGTTTATCATAAAGCGGCTTGCATTTACTTCAAGGAGGCTGTTTAATCAGTCCGTCTGTATTATGAAACTGAATTCAGAGGCTAAACCTTGCCGGCGTCCTATTCCCGCCGGCAAAGTCGGAACCACAGATCAGGTGTCAGGGTCCGCCGCCAGCCGCTCCGTTTCCTTACAGGCCGATGGCCGTCCGGAGGAGCCGCACGCTCGGTATTGCGTGCCACAGGAAGCCGGAAACTTGAGCGTGGCGGACCTGCCGGTTTCCTCTCGCCTCAGGATCGCGCTAAAGCGTGGCGGGGTGGAACATCTGGCGGACCTGCAGGGTCAAAAGGAAGCGGACCTGCGGCAGACCTGCGGCAACAGCCGCACGTTCGACGAGTTGAAACGCCTGATCGGCTGGGCTGCAGCGGGTTCAGCCAGGCTCACGGAGGCGGGCGCGCCCAACTCGAAGGGGTCTAACATCATCGATCACCTCGACG
>JBJKSV010000685.1:0-2874 GCA_046703605.1 Limisphaerales bacterium | reverse complement strand
GGCAAAGCGTCTGCGCCACAAACTCCGCGTCCATGACTCCTCCAGCGCCGGTCTTGATTGCCAGCTCGGCCTTGCCCTGCGGAGTGCGCTGGTTCTCGATGCGCACCCGCATCTGGTGAATCTGTTGTTTCCAGTCCGGGGCGTAGGCCGCTATGGGCGAAGAGGCCTTGCTGAAATCAGCCAGCGTTCCGGCCATGGTTTCGAACTGCCCGCCGGTCTTCACATCGCCCGCCACCGCACGCGCGCGGGTCAACGATTGGATTTCCCATAACTGCGCGCGCCGCCGGTAATACTCCTCGTAGGCCCTGAGCGTGTTGACCAGCAAGCCCTTTTCGCCGTCGGGGCGCAACCGGGCGTCGGTATGAAATACAATCCCCTGCTCCGTCCGTTGGGAGAGCAGGTCTATGAGCTCCAGCGCCATCCGGCCCAAGCAGACCAGATCTTTGGCGTTGTCTCGGGCCGCAAAAAGGATATCGAGGTCGGAGCCGTAGTCGATTTCACCTCCGCCAAACTTGCCCAGGCCAATGATAGCAAAAGGCGGCGTCTTGAGCCGGTGCCGGCGCATGACCGTCTCCAGGGCGTACTGGAGGCAGGCCTGCGCCAAGGAGGAAAGTTCGGAGAGGTGCTGTTCGAAATCAGCCAGCCCGAGGATTTCGCGCAGGCCGATACGCATCAGCTCAGCCTGGTGATAACGCCGAATCCAGACGTGTTGATCCTCATCGGCAATCCCATGCCGCAGGTCCCGCAGGGTTTCATCCGCCGTCTTGCGCTGGCGCAACCGCCCGCTGGTGACCAATTCATCAACCAGGTCCGGCGTCCGTATGGCCAGTTCAGCCAGAAACTCGGAGCGGTCGAAGAGCATCAGAAGCAGCTCGAAGATGGAGCTATTCCGGTTCCAGAGCTCGAACAGGGTCGCACGGGCGCCGTAGGCGCTAATAAAGCTGTCCAGGCGCGTGACCACCCGATCGGGGTCGGAGAGCCTTCGTCTATCCAGGGCCTGTCCCAAAAAGCCGGATGTTGGGCCTTGATCGCCCACTTTGTTCCATTTTGGCGTGTTCTCGGCACGGTTTTGCGAACCGTTGTCTGTGGCGGGATCGGGCTCCACCCCCGTGGTTTGGCCGGGGACTGCCGGGGCGGCCCCCGGGCAAAGGGTAAAGAGCTTGGGGAGGAGTTGGCAGGCCAGGGTGGAGGTTCGTGGCGAGACGTGAATATAGCCGGGCCCTTCAACGAATTCGCGAATAACGCGAAAGGCCTTCGCCTGGTCTCGAAAACCACGCTCAACCAGGAACCGTTTCCATTCCGATTCAAAACCCTCGAACTGACGCGGGAAAGGCAGGGCGGGATGCTTCTGGGAGCGGTCTGCTTTCAGGAGGCGGTCGAAGATGCGGCGGACGAGCCGCGTATGTTGCCCGTAGGCGGCCTGAAACCGTTCAAAGCCGCTGAACTTCATCAAACGAGCCAATCGCTCGCGCGTGGCCGAATCCGCAGGAATCGTGTGCGTTTGGAGGTTCTGCTCCATCTGAAGGCGATGTTCGACCTCGCGCAGAAAGCAATAGGCCTTGCGCAATCGGCGGGCGTCCTGGAGCGAGAGCCGCTCGTATTGGACGAGCTTTTCCAGACACGGCAGGGTCCGGGGCTCCTGGAGGAAAGGCTGATGCCCGGCGTGCAGAATCTGCAGCGCTTGAACAATGAACTCGATTTCCCGTATCCCGCCCCGGCCAAGTTTCACGTTCCAGTCCAGGTCTTCCCCCTTGAGCACCTCACTCTCGATGCGCTCCTTTACCGCCGCTATCTCGCCCAAAACACCCTGGCCCACTGAACGCGGGTAGCGAAACGGTTGAATCATTTCAATGAATTCCGCCGCCAAAGCCTCGTCTCCGGCGACGCCCCGCGCCTTGATCAGCATCATCCGCTCCCAGGTCTGCCCCCACTGCGCGTAGTAGTTCTCACAACTGGCCATTGAGCGATTGAGCGGGCCGGTTTCGCCCTCGGGCCGAAGACGGAGGTCCACCCGGTACAACATCCCTTCGGGCGTCATTCGCGTTGCTTCGGCGATTAAGGCCTCGGCCAGGCGATTGAAAAACTGGTGGTTGCTCAAAACCGGTCGCGGAGCTTGGTCCTGGCCCGGAGGCTTCTCGAACACGCTTCCCTCCTCCGCATACACGAAAAGCAAGTCCACGTCCGAGCTGTAGTTCAGGTCCTGCCCGCCGAGCTTGCCCATGCCCAGGACACATCCTCCGCTGGGCTGCCATTGGCCCGATGCGTCCTGATGAAAAGGCGCACCGTAACGCTCGGTGAGCTGGAGGAGGCAGATCTGCCAAATCGCCTCCAGCACCACATCCGCGGCGTTAGACAGCTCCAGGGTGATTTCGGGCATTGCTCCCAGACGCGCCAGGTCCCTCGCCGCAATCCGCAGCAACTCGCGTTGTTTGAACTCGCGCACCTGCCGCAGCGCCGACGCATAATCGCGCGCCTCCAAAAGCTGCGGCAGCCATGTCTGGATTTCTCCCCGCAATCCTTGTTTGCGCCGCGGAAACTTGAGGAAATCCGGGGTCAGCAACGCCAGCCAGTCCGGGTGCGCCACCAGGGCGGTGCTCATCGCGTCTGAACCGCTGAAGAGTGCCGCCAGCACCCGCGCCTCTTCGCTGGAGGCCTTGCTCAGGGCCTGCGCAACGCCGGGCTGGGCGCGCTCTTTCAATGCCTCCAGAAAATGCCGCGCCCGCTCCGGCGCCGCGCACTCCTTCAGGGCCTTTGTCCAATGGTTGCCTTTCATCGCTCGGCACAGCCGCAAGGGAGAATTTCCAGCACCACCTCGGGCGAAGGGCGTTGTCCTGGACGGCTCAGGCTGGTGAACAGGCCGCGCAGGAAGCCTAC
>JBJKSV010000684.1:0-4371 GCA_046703605.1 Limisphaerales bacterium | reverse complement strand
GGCGAGTGTGGAACGATTGCGAGGCTGGCTACGGTTGGCCGCGACTTGTTCGACGCCGAAGGACCTTTGGCGGGCGCGAAAGCCGCAACGGCGGGGAAGGAACGGCGGGAATTAGGGGGATGGGGTGTCTCGAACTCCAGGTTCTCGCGATGCAACCGCTCGGACGGCGAATTGCACCCCCTATGGGTCTTGGAGAAATGCACAGTTGGCGGCAGTGCGGGTTTGTGCTAGGAAAGAATTGAGCAGCCGGAACCGATGCCGGGTGCTAATATAGGTAAGAGACTGCAGTGATTGGCCAGCCGGATGGCTGGGCTGGTGGTCTCGACGAGGCCGGTGGAGCGGAGAGAAGGATTATCCGCTGGCCGCATTTGTGATATGCAAAAACGTGCGCCGCTGGTTTCGCATTTCCGGCTTGGGCGTGGGGGTCAGGAACCCGCGATAAGCCTTGCGCCTCCACGTATTCGTTCGCTTCCAGATCACTTCAAAGAAGCCTTGGCCGCTAAATGGAGTCCAAAATGAAAACCTGTTCCCCCTTCCTCAAACGTTTCTGGCTTTTCCTGGTCTTATTCGCTCCTTCGACCCTCGTGCGGGCGCAGACCTCTACTCCCGTGGTCATCACGAGCGCTGACATGTTTAACCAGACCAACGAGTATTACCGCGCCTACGCCAACACCGGCACCAACAACGTCGATGTGAGCGCCTACCAACTCGCTAACACCGGCGGCGGGCTGCTGTGGGATTTTACCACAGGACCCCAGGATGTGACGTATCGTTTTGACTACGTCTCGGCAGGGGACGGAGTGGACGGCAGCAATTTCGTCGCCTTAGGGGCGCGGATCGCCGAAAAGAAGATCGACGAGGCGAACCCCAGCGTTACCTCGTGGCTCTATTTTAAGCAGGACCCCATCAAAGGCCGGATTGATTACGGATTCTACGATCCCACTTTTAGCTCATCGCAGCCTGAATCGATGTTCACCAACGGCCTTCAGGATTTCCCCAATACTATCCATTACGGCGACACTTGGAGCGGCGCGACCGTCTTTTCCTCCGTTTATACGTTGCCCCTGTTCGGTGACGTCCCCGACCAGATAACCTACAAGGCCACCTCGACCGTGGATGCTTACGGGGTGGTCATCCTGCCGAAGATCGGGTTTCTGAATTGCCTCCGTGTTCATGAAATAGTCGAATATGATACGTCACTGGACCTGAGCAGCCTGGGCCAAGGTTGGTACGACGCCGGGGCTCAGTATTCTCTGAACTATTACTGGCTATGTCCCGGCTACGGCATTGTGGTCCAGATCGACTCAGTTCCGGGCACCCAACCGCCGGACGATGGTCTTTCCGCGGGCGCAACAGCCGTCGTGCGCATGTTCGAGACCAATCATCCACAGGGCGGCACACCGCCGCCTGCCAGTATTCCAGGATTCAAGATTCTGCTCGGCACGTCGGGAGCGCTGTTGCAGTGGACGAAGCTGACCTCTCTCAAATCCTACGAGGTTGATTATGCGACAAACCTGGCACAACCGGTGAATTGGCAGCCCCTTGTTACCAACTTGACCTCGAGTTATTTCGTCGATCCGGCTGCCGCAAATTCACAAGCTCCCACCCGCTATTACCGGGTGGTTGGCTCCGAGTAACTGAGCCCATGCGAACTCGCAAGCTCCCAGCCCAGCCCAGAGCGGCGCCTGGCCCAGGCGAGGCCTCCGGGGCATCGGTGCCCGAACAGCGGAGGACCGAGAACGAAAGCCGGAGACTTCCTGGTGGCGCGGGGAGCGTTTGGTGGCGATCTGCTTTGGCCCGGTGTTCCGGTTTCACGCTGATCGAATTACTCGTTGTCATCGCGATTATTGCCATCCTGGCCGCGATGCTCCTGCCGGCCCTTTCCGCGGCGAAGGAGGCCGCGCGCACCGCCCGCTGCCAGAGCAACTTGCATCAACTCAGCCTGGGGATGGCGATGTACGTGGATGAAAACCAGGATTATCCCATTTATACCTTTGACCAGAATGGTTACCTGGTTCGTTATACCTTTTGGCCGACCGTTCTCATCCCCTATCTTCGAAACGACTGGACCAATGACATTTACCGCTGCCCTTCTTATCAAGGCGTCACTCTTGCCGGCAACGACGTCGGCGACCCTCTCGGCTCTTACGGCTATAACGCCAATGGCGTTCAATTCGCCCTAAGCCAGGTCGGCCTTGGAGGCCATTTGACCGACCCCAGGAACCGCTCCTCCATCGTGCCGGTTCGCCCCGCCTCCGTCGTCGCCCCCGCGGACATGATCGAGCTGGGCGATGCCAACCTGATGTGGGTCGCCTCGATCATCCTTAAGACCTATTATTCGGTTGATGGCCCGGTCAACTACAGCGGCTATGCCCGCCTGGACATCAACTCGCGGGACGTCTCGGAATCCCCCGGCTTTCCCGGAGCCCCTGGCATTATCCAGGCCACGCGGCTGCGCCACGACGACCGCTTTAACATTCTTTTTTGCGATGGCCATGCGGAAAAGATTCCTGATGCCAAGCTCTTCGAAAAGACCACTACGGCCCTCTCCCGTTGGAACATCGACCATCAGCCCCACCCGGAGTTGCTGACGCGATAAAGCTGACCGGCCCCCTCGTTAGTACTCTTCGGCCATCTGTTCTCCGCCGTGAGCGGGGTTTGCAATGAGGCGCCCAGCCTTCGTATCCACAACCAGGTCCAGCACTTCCAGTGGTACCTGGCCGAGAAGGTTCGGCACGTTCTCGGGCACCTCGACAACATCGAAGTGCTCGCTGCGCCCCATCAGGACCAGTTCGACTGGTTCGTATTTGTGGCGGATGGCGTCGCCATTCGTGGTGCGTGAGCGGACGGCGCCGATACGCTCCAGGCCCAGCTTCTTAATAACCGAGGCCTTAAGGCAAAGGCGGGTGGCCCCAGTGTCAACCAACGCTTCGACCTCAGTGGCCCGTGGTTCAACAAGGCGGGAACCAGCATCCTTGAGGAAGCTGTCCTTCAGGTTAGTAAGTTTGATTGTAACGACCACTCTGCCCATCTCTGCCGCAGGTTTCATGACACACACTGCTTGCGCGGCCTCAGAGCGTCAAGGCCGATCTTGCATCTGACGGAGTGCGGTGCGGCTTCAGGACCAGTGACAGAGTCATCGTAAGCCGTTGATCAGAGACTCCTTACGTCGTCTCCTACAGTATGTTCGGCGCGGACTTTGTCACTGGTCGTGGATGCGGCTTGCCGCACAGGCCGGTCAGGTAAAGACCCGGGTGGCGAGTCTGCCGGAATAGGCCGAGAGTAACGTGAGCTTGCGGCTCTCCTTTCATAGGTGGGAGGGCTCGAGCGGGAGCGACTCCGTCCGCCGGAGCCGCTCTGTCGTACTCAGAGGCCGGAGGGCTCGGCGGAATTCCAGGGCTTGGAGGCGCCGAGCAGCAAGCGCAGGCTGTTCATGACCACCAGAACCGTGCTGCCTTCGTGGCCCACCACCCCGATGGTCAGCGGGATTCTCCCCATTATCGCGAGAGTCACCAGCACCACAACCGTGCCCAGGGAAACTATCAGGTTTTGCCTGATAATACGCCGGGCGCGCTGGCTTAAGCGGAAGGCGGCCAGGAAATTCTCCAACCGGTCGTGCATGAGCACCACGTCGGCCTGCTCGAGCGCCGCGTCCGCCCCTCGCGCCCCCATAGCTACACCGATGTGCGCCGCCGCCAGGCTCGGCGCGTCGTTGACGCCGTCACCCACCATGGCCACATGGCCGTGCCGCGTCAGTTCTCTTATTTCCAGGAGCTTCTGTTCCGGTTTCAATTCCGCCCGCACGTCATCCAGGTGCAGTCCCTTGCCCAGATGCTCGGCGGCCGCTTTTCGATCGCCGGTTAGCACCACCGTTCGCAAGCCCTGGTTGCGGAGTTCCTCGATCACACCTCGCGCCTGGGGGCGGATGTCGTCCCGCAGGACCAAGCGGCCTGCCAGGCCGTCCTGAGCCAGCCAAATCTCCGAAAACCCGGCGTCCGTGACGGCGGCCTGGTCGATATTCTTGCCGGGAATGCTTCGAGCCAGCCATTCGCGCTTGCCCAGCAGGCATTCCCGCCCATCTCTCTGCGCTCGCAGCCCTTGGCCCGTTACCGATTCGAAGCCGTCCAACTGGATGACCTCCAGGCCCTCATGTTTGCCATAGCGGGTAATAGCGCGCGCCAGGGGATGACTCGAAAGCCGTTCGAGTGAATATGCCAGTTGTGCGACCTCCCGTTCCCGCCCGGGGGGAAAGCTCTCCACACTCTCAACGCGCAGTTCCCCGGTGGTCAACGTTCCGGTCTTGTCCAAGGCCACAGTCGTGACGGCGGCCATTTTTTCCACCGCGGCCCCTCCGCGAAAGAGAATCCCATG
>JBJKSV010000683.1:0-5099 GCA_046703605.1 Limisphaerales bacterium | reverse complement strand
CGTCTGGCGAAATTAGCATTTCTTCGTACGCGCCCGCGACAAAGCGCCCATTGCCATAGGCCGCGGCGCCAATGCCCCGGCTCGTGAGGCTGGAATCCGCGTCCTGAAACGAGGTCAAGTCCGTCGTAGCCAGTAGAGCCCCGTCTCCGAGGATGACCCAGGTCCCATTGCCGTAGGCCAGAGCGCGAAGGTCAGTCGCGGCGCCGGAGGCTCGCTTGACCCAGTTCGAGCCGTCGGTGGAGACGGCCACCAGCCCGCTTCCTCCGACTGCGACAAACTGGCTGTCGCCAAAGCCAACCGACCAAAGCAGGATTTCATGGGCGAAGGCCGGCCAGTTTGTCCAGGTGCGTCCGTCGGGCGAGACGATCGGGCTCTTCGGGTCCATGCCAACCCCGACGAATCGGCCTGCACCGTAGGCTAGACTCAGGAGATGCGGGTAGGCGCCGGGCAGCCCCTCCCATCCAACGGCCTCCCAATCCGCCGCCGGCTGGCTCGAGCAGTAAACCCCCGCGAGATCGGTGACCGCGACATAGGTCCCGTCGCCATACGCCAAGCCCTTGACCTCCGACCAGCCCGCCGGCTCCTGCTCGGTCCAGGTGAAGCCATCGGACGAGACCAGGAGAGCGCCTGCCTGACCGCCAGCCCTCCCGCCCGCCACGAAGCTGCCGCCGCCATACACGACCGTGTTGAGGTGGACAATGTCGGCGGGGCAGGCCTGCGGCGTCCAGTCCACGCCGTTGGTCGAGGTCAGGATAACGCCGAAGCCTCCTTGTGTGCCAAAACCGTAGCCCACGGCAACGAGACGCCCGTTCCCATACGCAAGGCCGTAGAGGACGTACCCCGCGTCGGCGCCATAAATCGGGCCGGTGGCGCGATACGTCCAGTTGAAGCCATCCGGCGACGTGGCCACTGTCCCGCCATTGCCCACGGCGACGAAGTGGCCACCGGCGAAGACGATGGCGTGCAGAATGTTGCCATTGGGCAAAGGGTTGCGCCATTGCCATTGATCAAGCGGGTCGGTGGCGAGACAGGCGGCACCGGTAAGTGCCGCAAGCAATAAGGTGAAGCAGAGTTTGTTGTTCATAAAACGTGTGCGGGTTGTGGGAAGGCGGTTTCTCCTGGGTGGGGGCAGGATGCAGGCGTGCTTTGTGCGGCCTGCAGCCCGAATGTGGCGGCGAGCTTCTCGGCGGCATGGCGCCAGGTCCAGTGACGCCGCGCGATTTCGGAAGCGGTTGATCCCAGGGCTTTGGCCTCGTCTCGATCTCTGTAAGCGTGGCGCATCAGGTGGACGAGATGATCCATGTCGGGTTCAACGTGGTAGCGGAGGAGGGTTCCCTTTCTTGTTCTCTCCGGAACGGGCCTCGAGTGGCGCAGGGTGTACGCCCAGCGAGGCGACAAGAAATCGGCCGGCCCGCTCCTGGGGGTGGCGATGACCAGCAGCCCGCAGGCCAACGCCTCCAGGATTGTTATGGCAAATCCCTCCGCTCTCAGTGGAAACGCGTAGCAATCCGCCCCCGTGTAGATGCCGCCGCGCTGGTTGAGCGGGACATCCTGCTCCATCAACAGCATCTCCGGAGCGCAAGGCTGTTCCCTGGCCTCCCTGACCAGGGCCTCGAGCCGGCCGAACGTCTCCGCCCGCCGCTCGGCATCCCGGATGACGGGTACCCGCAGAATTAGGGACACGTCATCCCGCGCGGTGAAGGCGCGGCAGTAGGCCTCTATCGTGAGATCAAAGCCCTTCTCGTAAATCCACGGAAAACTGGTCTGGAGGAACTTGAAGCGTTTCTCCGTCGGAAACCGGAGCGGAGCCGCCGCGGGGCGAAACACCTCGGGGTCGATCCCGTGCGGAATCACCGCTCCCCGATGTGGATCGAGCCCGGCGTCGAGGTACGGCCGTAGAACATGGGTGGAGGGGGCGAGAGCCTTCTCGAAGAGTCCTTGCAGGCGCCGGACACCGTCGGGCGTGGCGAGGTGATTGCCGGTGGTATAGAGAACCTCACGTGGCGTCAGGCTGTTGAACACCCCGAATTGCGAGTAGCCTCCGCCGTGCTTGAGCATGGAGAAATGCACGGCTATCGAGGTCTCCGGATCGTAGTGGCGGGCCAGGCTCTTCATGACTCGATGGTACTTCTCGGGCGCCCCGGCGCGGAAGAGGTCCTCTTCCCGATGGATGTAGGCCATGGCGAGGGCGGCGTGCTCATCCTGGGCCACGGCCGGCACCCCGAGTTCAATGAGGGCGTTGGTGAGCTCGAACATCACGTGGGCCAGGCTCGAGTTACAGAAGAGCTGCTGGCGCATCACCAAGTGGGTCGGAGCCGGGCCGTTTGGCATACGCTGACATGCCCGCTCCGCGACGAGGCGCAGCAGTAAGTCCAGAAGCTTGGAAGGTTCCTCCCCGCCGCAGACGGTTGGGTCCAGCCCGCTCAGGAATGGAAGGGACGGCTCGCCGCCGGCCCCGGCACCGTCGCCCTCCGGCGTGGCTGCAGCCTCGGATTCGTCCGGACCGGGCCGATGAATGCAGGTGGCGCCGTTCTTTGCCAGGTGCTCAAGGCCGGCCGCAAACCTCCGCCGCGGCAGATTTGAGAACAGGACGTTCGGGCGCTGCTGGGCGATGAGCGTCTGCAGGAAGTCCGCCGAGCCGGGGCACTCCTCGGGGATGGGGAACACGCGAACGCCGTTCCAGAAATGCGGCGGCTGGGCTGGACCGGCCGCAAACCAGAGGGCGACGAGCTCCTGTCGGCGGGCAAAGGCCCGCAGGAGGACGCGTGTCTCTTTGGCCGAGTAGGTGTCGGCATCCTCAGCATCCGCTATCCAAGCCAATCGTAATTTCATAAGACGCGAGAGCTGCGCATAACATAGATCACCCAGTCAGGCGCGCGGCGGCAACGGCTTCTTGGTCTGTTTTCATCCGTGTCATCCGTGTCATCCGTGGTCACTACCGCCTGGGCCGCCCCTGGCTGTTCGAGGCGCCATTCCGCGAGCTGCCTACGATGCGGCGCAATATCTCCGGGTGCTTCGACCGCAACTCGTCATGAATGTGCAGCACCTCATCGTGCAGGATCTGAACCGCCTGGCAATATTCCTTCCCCGGGTCATAAAAGGTCTTGGTCGAGTCGATGCATTCGGCATAGCACCAGCTCCGGCAAGTGAGGCTCGCCGGGCAATTCCGGCAGTCAGGCCGGGCATCCTGAAGGACGTTATAGCGGAGGAAGACATCTCTCAGCCGGTCATTGAATGGCCCGCCCAGCCTGCCCAAGGTGAACTGGCCGGCGCATTGGTGAGGGCCGAAACGGTGGCAGGGCCACAGGTCGCCGCGCGGATCGACGAGGACGACTCCTCGTCCCGCCCCGCAGGGGAAGTGCGAGGTGGGGCTGAGCGAGTGCATCCTTTCCAACCCTTTTTTGAATTCCTCGACGCCGAGGGGCTTGCCGGAGACCAGGCCGTCGATGTAAAGCTCGCCCAGCTCCTGATACTGGCTCCGGAGCGTCGCGAAGTCGTTCTCCCTCCAATCGCAGTTCACGGCGGCCTTGAACGTCATCGACCTGAATCCCAGCCCGGCGAGGTATTTGGCGCCAGCCACGAGCGCATGCACCGAGTGCGGCGAGATGGTTGCCCGGGCCATGACCTCGGGCCGGTAAACCAATATCTTCGGCACATTCTTCTCCACCGCCTCCGAACTCGGTCCGCCGCCAAGCATCGGCCGGTTATGGTTCTGCACCTCCGGGATGCCGTCGATGGAACAATGAAAGCCCATGCCGAACCGCCGCCAAAAGGCCATCATCTCGTCCGTCAGATGGGTGCAATTGGTCGTGCAGCCGAAATGCAGGCTCTGGCCTCTCTGCCGGGCGCGCATCTTGCCGTAGGGGACGATCTTCTGGATGAGGTCGAACCGGAGGAGAGGTTCGCCGCCCATAAGGTTGACCTTCAGCTCGCCCTTGTAGCCCCCGCTCGATTCCAAAAGCCAGTCTATCACCGCCTTGGCCGTCGGCTCGTCCATATTCACCGCCTTCTTTTGCCACTTGAAACAGTAAATGCAGGCCAGGTTGCACGACTCGGTCACGTCCAGGTCCAGGCTGTGGACGCTCCGGACGGTGGGCAGGCTGGCGTAAGTATCCGCCCAGGCCAGCCTCTTTGGGCAGGCCGCGCAGGGAGATGGCTCCGCGGTTTCTGGGATTGGCGGTGCGAGTGAGGCGCTCATGGGGTGTGATTTTCGATATCAGATTTGCGATTTGCGATTGGAGGACGAGCACCACGGATGGCACGGATAACACGGGTGAGGGCGGAGCGGCGCCAGGAACAGGGCCGCCCTCCGCGAGGGGCGTGGTCGAAGAGCGGAAGGGGAGGGCGGCCGTCCGCAGGTCAGAAGAAGCGGCGGCGGAAAAAGCCGACCGATTGCCCTGAACAGCCTATCCATGCGCGTCATCCGCGCGCCCCGCGGCCTCTCTTCAGCATCTCTGTCCGTTGTCTTCATTGGCTCTCTCTCGGGCTTCACGTTCCAGGCCTGCGGTCTCATCCAGCATCCGCCGGGGATTTGCGATCGTAGATTTGCGCTTGGCTCACCATCCATCATCCATCATCCCCCTCGGTCGCTCCCGCCTCACCCGCCACCGGCACATAGACAATTCCTTCATCGCTCAGTTCGAGCCGTTCTCGTGGGCGCTTCTCCTGCATTCGAGCCGTGTCTTCGAGCGAGCTCCAGAGCATCTCCTCAAAGAGCGCCTTCCGCGGCGCGCAATAAAGCTCCGCCAGCTTCGCGTCCGCCTCGTCCGCTCCGCCTCGATCTCCGGGCGGTTGGGCAGGGCGACGCTCTTCCTGGCCTCCGACCTCTGACCTCTGTCCTCCGTCCTCCGGCCTCTGACCTCCGATCTCTGATCTCTGACCCCCGACCCGCTCCTGGAGCAGGAAAACCGACGCATCCAATCCCCCGCAGCGGTAGCGCCAATCGCAGGTCTGGCATCGCTCCGGCTGCATCGCCTTCCAAAAGGCCTCCGCCATCATGTCCAGCCTCTCCCAACGCAGTTCCGAGGCGTCCTCTAGCGCATTCCCAATTCGCCAGCGCTCGATGCCCACGCCGAGTTCGCTGGCGTACATCTCGCCAT
>JBJKSV010000682.1:0-10112 GCA_046703605.1 Limisphaerales bacterium | reverse complement strand
GCTCATGGAGGATATCTGTCTGGAGTTTGACGAACTGGACGATGGTATCGCTACAAAACCGGCGCCAGTCCAGCACCAAGGCCGGGTTATGCTCGGCAGGGGCGGCCATGGGCATGGGCACCTCGTCCCAGCTCCGAACGACCTGGCCCCAGTGGCGCAGGCCCATCAACTCGTTCAATCGCTCGATGGTTTCATACTTGGCCTCCAGCCAGCCATGCCAATCACGACGTGTGTCCTCGTTGAAGGAGGATTCCGTAAAGTTGCCGCCCACACTATTGTCGATCTGCCAGGCAATGAGACTGAGGTGCTGGCCGAGTTCCTTGGCCATATTCTCGACGATACGCCGCGAATAGGTCCAGTACACTTCGCTATTGAGGCAGACGGCACGGCGCGTGCCTTCGTGCTTGGTGAGTCCCTTTTCGTCGATGGGGAGGATCTCCGGATAGGCGCGGCTCAGCCAAATAGGGGGGGCCGCAGTGGGCGTGGCCAGCACGATTTTGATGCCCGCCTTGCCGAGGATGTCCATCACCCTTTTGAGCCAGGAAAAATCGTATTTGCCATCCTCCGGTTCGCACAAACCCCAGGTGAATTCGCCCATGCGCACCACATTGACGCCGGCGCTCATCATCAACTCCGCGTCCCGTTCCCACGTCGCTTCCGGGTTGTCGGCGGACCCTCCATACGGATAAACCCATTGTTCGGGATAATAATCGACGCCGAAATACATAAGTTGCCTTTCGTCTGCGGGCCTTTCTTTGACTCTACCCACTTAGACGAGTTTATGCAATCCTATTTTCAATAGAACGCGGTTCGTCGATTGCCGCTTTTCGCCCCTGCCTCATGCGTTACCCGTTGCATGGCAACAGGGGCTTGGAGAAAGGAATCGGCATCCCGTCTCTCCGAAGCTTGCGAAGGGTGACCTCAACCACCTGGGCGAGGGTGTAGCGGTCGAGGATTTCGGCGATGGCGTTGCGCACGTCCAGCATCAGCATGCGCAGCCCGCAATGCTGCTCGTCGGGACAGGAGCATCGCTCATAAAAGTTTTGGCTGACGCAAGGAATGGGCGCCAACGGCCCCTCTATCCGGCGCACCAGGTCGCCGATCCTAATCCGGTCCATCGGCATCTTCAGCCAATAACCGCCCTCTTTGCCACGCTTGCTCTGAAGATAACCGGCGGCTTTGAGCTCGACCAGAATCGCTTCCAGGAACTTAATCGGGATGCGCTCATATTGGGCTAATTCGGCAATGTGCAGCACCGGCCTGCCCGCCTCCTGGGCAATTCCCAAATCAATGATGGCGCGCAAGGCGTATTCGCCTCGTTTAGTTAAATGCATGACCGGGGAGAATCTATCGGCAGAACTAACCCATAACAAAGGCTTTCTGGCTTGATTCTCCCCGCCCGGCCTTCCAATACTGCTCCGTAGAAACTGCATTCACTATGAGCATCACACCTATTCGCATCGCTATTACCGGGGCTGCCGGCAATATTGGCTATTCTCTCCTTTTCCGAATTGCCTCCGGCGCCATGTTCGGGCCAACCCAGCCCGTCATTTTGCATTTGATTGAAATTGAGCCCGTGCTGCCGGCTCTCGGCGGCGTGGTGATGGAACTGGAGGATTGCGCCTTTCCGCTCCTCAAGGGGGTAGTGGCAACCGCGAACCTGGACGAAGGCTTTCGGGGCGTGAACTGGGCCTTGCTGGTCGGGAGTGTGCCCCGAAAAGCGGGCATGGAACGGAAAGACCTGCTCGGGATTAACGGCAAGATCTTCATCGGCCAGGGCCAGGCTATCCAGAGAAATGCCGCTCCGGACGTGCGCGTGCATGTGGTGGGTAACCCATGCAATACAAACTGCCTGATCGCCATGAACAATGCGCCCGACATTCCCCGTAACCGCTTCTTTGCCATGACGCGCCTGGATGAAAATCGCGCCAAGTCACAGCTTGGCAAGAAAGCCGGCGTGGATGTCACCTCCGTTTCGAAAGTTGCCATTTGGGGTAATCACTCTTCCACGCAATTCCCGGACTTTTACCATGCCGCAGTCGGCGGCCAGTCCGCCACTGAGGTCATCAAAGACGAGGCCTGGCTCCAGGGAGAATTCATCAAGACGGTCCAGCAGCGCGGCGCCGCTATCATCAAAGCGCGAGGAGCATCCAGCGCCGCCAGCGCCGCCAATGCCATTGTGGACAGCATCCGTTCGATTGTGGAACCGACGCCGGCGGAGGATTGGCACAGTGTATGCCTCTGTTCCGACGGCAGTTATGGTGTGGAGAAGGGACTTGTCAGCTCGTTCCCGGTCCGCAGCAATGGACAGGAACTCGAGATCGTCCAGCGGCTGTCACTCAACGAATTCAGCCGGGCAAAAATCGACGCCACGGTCAATGAACTCAAAGAGGAGAAGGCCATGGTGAGCGAGTTGCTGCCCAAGTAGCGAATTGCGCCAAACTCTGACCGGTCGGACGCGTCCGGCCAGTCTGACCTCTCCGACCCCTCGGACGGTTTCTAAAACAGGCTGTTCATCAGCACACCCATTACGCTCAGAGGGCCTTGGTCTTCCAGGCCCTCAGTAGCCTTGTCGAGCTTTTGCAGGGTGAGCCTGGCGTTGTTGTAGAGGTCCTTGTCATTGACGATCTTGCCGACGGACCCTTGGCCTTGATTGATCTTTTGCAGGATTTCTCTGAGGTTGGTCATCGAGGCCGCCGCCTCGCGGTAGAGAGTCTCGTCTTTCAGCATCTTCCCAACCGTGCCTTGGCCCGCATTGACTTGATCGACGATCTTATGGGCGTCGGCAACCGTCCTTCCGATCTCAGAGGAGGTGCGGTCGAGATTCGTGACCGAGGCCAGCGCGGAGTCATAGAGGGCCTGGTCGTAAATGAGCTTGCCGACGGTGCCTTTGCCTTGCGAGATCTCGCCGGAGATGCTTTGGAAGTTCGCGATGGCGGCAGTCAGCGGCACTCTGTTGGCCTTGAGGAAATCGGTGAACGGCCCCAACAGGTTGCTGATCTTTTCTCCTGTGAAGCTCTTGGTCAGATTCTCGACGCCGGTGGCGACGGTGTCGATCTTGGCCATCACGGTGCTCAAGTCGGCCGATTCAGCAGTGCTCAGATAGGTGTCATTGGCGGCGGCGGGCGCGCCCGGCGAGCCGAACTCAAGGGAGACATAGTTCTGTCCCAGCAGTCCGGTGAACTTGACGCTGGCAACGCTGTCCGTGCGCACCTTTACGTTCTTGCGGATCTTCATGGTCACCTTCACCTTGTTGTGCGCCTCGTCCAGATCGACGCTCTCGACGCGCCCCACCTCAACGCCCGCCATCTTCACCGGGTTGCCCGGTTTAAGGTCGTGGACACTGTCGAAAAGGCCGTAGAGATGGTAACCGCGCTGGAAGACGGTCCCGCCGACGGTTTCCAGGATGAGCACCGCCGCGATGACGGCCAGAGCGACGAAAAGCCCCAAACGGGTTTCAAGACTGTTCTTCATAAGATTGATTGCTTTCTTGTGACTAACTCTAAAAGTGGTTCACGGGTTTGGTTATTGCTCGGGACGCTTGAAATGGGCACGGAGGAATTCCTGAACCTTGGGGTCGCTATGGCCCTTGATTTGCTCCGGGGTGCCGATGGTCAAAATGCGGCCCTCACTGATCACCGCAATGCGGTTGGCTACCCCAAAGGCCAGGTCGCGATCGTGCGAGACCACCAGCGACGTCACATGCGACCGCTGGTTAAGGCGCACGATTTCCTCCGCTATTACCACAGAAGAGAGCGGGTCCAGTTCGCTGGTCGGCTCGTCGTAGAGGATCAATTGCGGCTCGATGACCAACGCTCGCGCAATGGCCACTCGCTTTTTCATGCCCCCGGAGAGGTCGCTCGGCCATTTGTTGGCCGCATCTTTGAGGCCGACATCCTCGAGCTTTTCGGCGACAATCCGCGCGACCTCCGGCGCGGGTTTGAGCCGGTGCTCGGAGAGGTACAAGCCCACATTCTCGCCCACGGTTAGCGAATTCAGCAAGGCGCCGGACTGGAAAACCATCGCCATCCGGTATTTGTCCATCACTCCGGCGGATTGAATCGGTTGGCCTTGGATGAGGATTTCTCCCGCATCCGGTTTCTCCAGCCCGATGAGGTGTTTGAGCAAGACGGTTTTCCCGCTGCCGCTCGGCCCCATTATGACAAAGATTTCGCCCGGAAGGACTTCAAAATCGAGTCCCTTAAGGACCTCCTCGCCATCAAAGCCCTTGCGCAGGCCGCGCACCCGGATGCCAACGCCGTCCTCGGAAGGGTTCAGCAAAGGTGTGTTCATGAAAGCAGCGCGCGGGTCAGCAGATAGTCAAAAATGACAATCAGCACAATCGAGTTGACCACCGCCTTGGTGACTGAGCGCCCGATGCCCCTGGGACCGCCTCGGGTGATTAGACCCTGGTGGCACGAGACCGTGCCTACCAGCAGGGCGAAAATGAAGCTCTTGAACACTCCGTTAGCCACATCCTTGACCATCACCACCTCGCGCAAGGCCGACAGGAAGGAGGCAAAAGAAATGTCGATATGCGGATTGGCCATGCTGACGAAGGCGCCACCCAGCCACCCGACCAGGATGGCGAAAATCACCAGCAGAGGCAGCGCGGCGGCGATGGCCACCAAACGCGGCAGCACCAGGTACTGAATCGGGCTGATGTTCATCGTGCGCAGCGCGTCGATTTCCTGGTACACCTGCATCGAGCCAATTTCAGCCGCCATTGCCGAGCCGATCCGCCCGGCAATGAGGATCGACATCATGACCGGAGCCAATTCTTTGCATATCGAAATGCCCACTACTCCCCCTACGGCGTTGGACAGCCCGCGGCTCACCAACACCGGCCCGGTTTGCAGCGCAATCACAGCCCCAATGAAAAACGACAGAATACAGACCATCAGCAAACTCGCGTTTCCTATCTCGAAAAACTGGTCGTAAACCTTGTGACGCTGCCGCCAAACCTTCGGCAGCGACAGAAGCGTGCGCCAGAATAACACTAACATTTCGCCGATATTTTGAAACATAGTCGATTCCCACGCTAATTGCCGGTGCCCAGTCCCTTTCCAACAGAGGGTGGCTTCATCGCACAGAACTGAATTGCGTTTTTCTCTGCATATTTGCGTTGCAACCAGCCTAGATCCAGAGCCGCTTCCACCGCAATCCTGAAACCCCTGCAAATGGATTGCGCGTGTGGGATCTTTTTGTGCAGACTTCCAGCCATGTGGATAAAACGCGTCGGGATTTGCATGTTGGCTGCCTTCGGGACAGTGACCCTGCTGTCCCAGAGGGCTCAGGGGGCTGCAACCACAACTCCAAACGGGGATGACCTGGTGGCGCGGGTTCATTGGCTGGGCAAGCAGCGAATGCGTGAAGAACCGACCGCGGCATACGTGATGCACATTTGGCAGATGCCAGCCAGCATGCGGCTGCAGGCCCAGACGCTCGATAAACTGGCCATTGCTCTGACTCGGCTCGGCCGAACCCCTGCAGAGACCAAGGCGACCGACAGGGTGCGCACCCTGTTTCGGCCTCTTCTTAATGACATGGTTGACCAGGAGTCCTTTTTCGACCTGTGGGAGCCGGCGGGGAGGGCGCCGGAATTGGCATTGAGCATTCGGCTGGACCACCGGCGCTCCGCACTTTGGGAAACCAATCTTGCTGGCGTCGTCGAGGAATTGACGGGCGCGCGACCGGTTTATGAAAAGGGGGGCTGGCGGTTTGATTTAGACAATGGCAAAACATCAGATCAGGGACCGGCGCTGGGGCGTCGCCTGCGTTTTTACCGATCTGGTGGATGGACCCTGCTCGGGTTGGCGGCTTCGCCGACGGAAATCCTGAACGCTGTTCTGGCTCAGATGAGGCGGGAGGGCATCTCCAAAACGCCGCCGGGAACAAACGATTGGCTCACCACCGACCTGGATCTAACACACTTGGCAAAGGTCCTTGGCTGGCCTCGCAGCCTCCCCCCGCACTATGGGCGTCTCTCCCTGGCGGTCAATGGAGTGGGAGGAAGTGTGCGGACGCACGGCGAGGTGAAATTCCAAAACCCCTTGCCGATGGGGTTGAGACCTTGGAACATGCCGACCAACCTGGTGCAGGAGCCCTTGATCGCATTCACCGCTGCACGCGGTCTCCGCGAGCCGCTGGCCTCCTCCGGGCTATGGGACACCAAGGCTCTGGGTGAAGCTCCGGACGAGGTCTTCTCGTGGGCCTTGGATACGGGGCCCTTGCAAGCGCATTTTGCATCACCAATCCCACAAGCCAGCGAGTGGGTGAAGCGAGTTTCGGAATTTGTGCTCCGCAAGGTGAATCCCATTTTGGACAACTATAGGATGGGCAAATTCGCCAAGGCGGCCGATGGAAATGGAGTGAAATGGGCCGGCGCGCCCTTGATGGCGCCCTATTTGGAAGCGCGCCAGTTGAGCGGCGGAGGCTTTGCGGTGGGCGGTCTGCTGCCCTTCGCGCCGACGAATCGGCCGGCCCCCAAGGCGCTCTACCAGGCGGTTCTCTCACGGAAGAACCTTGTATGCTACGATTGGGAACTAACCCAACCTCGTGTCGCCGACTGGGTTTACCTCGGGCAGGTCTTCCGCCTGTTATTCGAGAAGGCGCAAATGCCGGCGAGTTCAGCCGGACTGTCCTGGCTGCTGGCCGTTGCTCCCAAGCTGGGCAATTGCGTCACGGTCATCACCCGGAGCGGTCCGAGCCAGCTCTCATTTGTCCGCCAGTCGAGCCTTGGATTTAAGGCTGTGGAGCTTCATCTGTTGGTGGATTGGCTTGAGTCGCCCCGGTTTCCTCACGGACTTCATACGCTTCTGGCGCCCAACCTCCGGCACACAGAACGTCCCTCTCACGCCCCCTCCCATCTGGCCCGCCCGCAATCCGGGGCCAAGGCCCCGCCCACTCGCGATATTCAGCGGCCCAGAAATCAAAGAACGCGCCAGCCATAGGTCCATCCTATTGAGCATGGGGCATTTGAACATGGATCATTTTGGCATCGAGATCCCGCTGAGCGGGGCCAAGACTCCGAGACGGCTTCATCTCTCCGCGCACGCAGCAAGGCTCGACCTATTCCGGCTCGGCGCTGCCTTCCAAAATCATCCCCTTTGTCGCGGGGAATCGTTCATACCACAGCCTGAGGATATCCCTGAGGTGTTTGGCATACCGGAAGTGAGCGCCGAGGCCCGTCCTCAACTCTGCCTCGTAAATAAACTTGTCGGCAGTCGTGGTGTGTTCGAAGGGGTACTCTGTCCCCAGCAGAGACCAATAGACATAGCTCGACTCCGCCTGCCTGAGTAGATCAAGGGCTGTTGCGGAGGCATATCGGCCTGTATCTGCCTGCTCCAGCAATAGTGCCCGGCTCTCCCCCGCTCCCGCCGGAAGTTGGTCGATGGCAAAATAAAAGCCTCCAGGCACCAGCGGGCAAAACTTCGTTCCGGTGCGATGCCGGTTCAAATCCCGGATTTCGGCGAAGCTGACCGCCGGCCAGCCGAAGCGGACAGCAGTTCTCTGAAGATCGCTTCCCATCGGCGCGTAACGATTGGCGTGGTGACGCAAGGCTTGGGTCAGTTCCTCTTCCGAGACCCCTTGCGGGATCATGACGGACAAGAACGGCTTTGAAGATGAGTCTGGGCGCTCGCCGGATTTCGTCAGGGCCGGCTCCGCAGCCGGCGCCACAAGGAGCGACAACCTCGTCTGTGCGTCGTGGCCCGAATATGCGGGGTCTGGAATCTGTTCCGCACTCCGCCGAGGCTTGTCGCCCACGGTGCCGACGGTCATCCCTGGCGAGAACTCTGCGGCTTTGGCGCGCCGGACGAGGCGATCAAATTCGTCCGCCAGAGCACGGTGATTTGCCTCATTAGAGCTGGCGTGTTTGAGCATCCTGGGAGCGGGGATCTCCAGCTCGGCTCGTATCCGTTCGCCCAGGGCACGCGGTTCCGGCAGACTGTGGGACAGGAGGTACTGGCAGAGATTGACCCATCCGCGCGCGGACATCAGGAGCATGACGTTGGTCGCAGCGCTGACGGGCAGGAAGTACCTGGCCCGATCAAAGGCGTAATTGCGTCTCATGCGCGCCACCTTCTTCCGCGCGATTTCCGAGTCCTCATTAAGCAAGGAAGCGGGGATGCCCACCAAGGCTGGGCTTTTCCGGGCGAGGCCTTCCCAGAGTTGGAGAGAGACTTGATAGGCCTGGAAGCTGCGGTCCATGAGCCGGCGCCATTCCGGAATGGCATGTGCCGGGATGCCTAGCGCCTCCGGCGGAATCAGCCCGTCAGCGCAGATCTTAATGTAGCGGGTCGAGGACTCCTGACCCCCGGCCGTTGGACAGAGGGTCCATAAATAGTAGGCCAGCCAAATGGAGATTCTGTCGATGAACATGGCCACCGGGACCATGTCGGCAATGGATTGGTGTCCGTAATCGACCATCCTGAAAATCGAATCAACGGATTTTTCCAGGTTATTGGGATCGATTCTGGCCAGGATCGATTCAAGGCCCTCGTTGTTTCTTGAGTAACGAGCGCCGCTGGCCGCCAGCAGCTCAGGGGTAAGCGCCGGACGCCCAGCCTGCGTGGAGGCCTGGCTTGGGCAGATCGCGACTTGTGTGACTTTCACGACGAGGATTATGAACGGAAGGAGCAGAGAAGCAAATCCAGACTAGACTGGCGCCCACGACCCCTTCACCACCAGCTTTTGTCTCCTCAGCCCATGAATGCCGCATAAGCGGAGGTTTAGGGCTCTATCTCGCCCGCGCGGAATGTGGTCCAAGGCTCGGAAGGCCGGCTCTTAAGAATGCCTTGCATCCAGTCAAATTGCGGATGCGCCTCCAGGTATTTCTTGGCGTCGAATGCCCTGCCGCAGGCCGCTCCCCAGCGCGCCTCGAAACTCATCTTTCGCGCCATCGCCGCATCGACGACCTTGCCATCGACCGTGCCGGCGCACGCAAACGGCACCCCCGGCCAATCCCCCGCCGGATCACTGCCGAGCTCGAAGTGGCCGCATAAGGTCCTTCCGTCAGGCTCGGTCTTATTCAGGTACGTGTCGTAGTGGTCCGCCTCAAAACGCTCGGCATGTTTCAGGTCAATCGCGCCGGCGTACTGCTTCATCAGCTCATGCCAGCGCACGCGCCGGGCGACACCCGATTTGCGGATATCCGTCTCCGCCTCCGTGGTCTCGAAGCGCAATAGTTTGAGATCCACCGCGACATTGGAACCGGTGAAATAACCGTTGCGTTTCTTTTCGAAGCCAACCTCCTTGAGTCCGAGCTCCAGCCGGGCGATTTCTTTGGTGTTGATGTCTCCCAGCAGCCAGGCGTTGGCGTAACCGCCGTTGTTGCCCCGCCGCATGATCCGGCACCATTGGTCTATCGAATCGGCGTCCTGCGTGGCCCGGCGCATTCGGACAAATTCCGGGATCCCGTTGGTGTCGAAGCCCTCGAATCCGCCAATGGTCGTCTCGGCGCCCACCAGGCCCGCGTCAGTAATGAAGAAGTCCGTCCCGCTGTGAATCCAGCCGGCCTCAGTTTGCCAGAGGATGTGATGCCCGTGCGTGGGCACAATGTCCTCGATGACATTTGGGAAGGCACTCTCGTTATCCATCATCGTGTTATGCCCCAGCACAACGTTGCCGCCGCGCGTCATGTTGCCGGTGGCGATGAAGGCGCTGCACGACTCCCTGACCGCCGGAGGCGGCGCGTCCTTGATCCGCTTCAATTGCGTCGGCCACCAATAACCGGAGAGCTCGATGATGCCGTTGTAGGCAATCAAATCGCCGCGCGTGATTGGCTGGGCCGCCGCGTGCAGACCCTCCGCCATCCCATCGAGTTCTGCCAAGTCTTCCTTGTCGATGTGGGGCACAAACATGTTGGTGGCCTGCTCGACCAGCCAGGGCCAGTTCATCGCCGTCTGGTAATGCCACGCCACGCGCGTAACTCGCAGGCCCTCGGCGATTTCCGGCGCGAGCAAGTAGCCGTGCTGGAAACCGCGCTCCCTGGGGCCGCCCTCGATATGAAGGTAGATCCAGCCGTCGCGCTCAAAACGGTGGGCCTTGGCCAGGTATTGTTGCTGTTGGGGAGTGAGAGTCGTTGCGCCCGCCTGCAGACAGAGCAGGAT
>JBJKSV010000681.1:0-3402 GCA_046703605.1 Limisphaerales bacterium | reverse complement strand
GTCCTGGCGATTTCCTGGACGATGCGCTTGAGGTCAACCTGCGTGCGAGCCCCCTCCATCCCTCGCGCAAAAGAGAGCACCTGCCGCACCAGGTCCGCCGCCCGGGTTGTGTTGGTTTCCAGCGTCCTCAGCAGCTCCCGGCTCTCATCGTCCCTCACCTTCTCGCCGAGCAGCGACACGGCCATCATAACCGGGGAGAGCACGTTGTTGAGGTCATGGGCTATGCCGCCTGCCAGCGTGCCAATGCTCTCCATCCGTTGGGCCCGGAGGAACTGGGCTTCCAGCTTCCTCTGATCGGTGATATCGGTGTTGATCGAGAGCACCGATTTGGGCTTGCCCTGTTCGTCTCGCACCAGCGTCCAGCGGGTCTGAACCAGCAACTTTCGCCCCTCTTTGGTATGTTTGTGCAGCTCTCCTGTCCACTCGGAGTCTCGAAAGAGCAGTTCCCGGGCTTGCTTTGCCTCCTCGCGGTCCTTGTAGAGAAACTCATCCACCGATCTGCCGGCCACTTCCTCCACGCTCCACCCATACAACTTCTCAGCGCTCCGGTTCCAATAGAGAATCCTTCCATCAAGGTCTTTGACCAGGATGGCGTCCTGCGCGGCGTCCAGCAGCGCCGCCTGTTCCCGGAGCCGCTCCTCATCCCGCTGGCGCGCCAGACGAAAGCATCGTTCGGTTTGCTGCCGCGCTTCGCTCGACTCCTTGGATTCAGTGATGTCACGGCTGATTCCCACCAATCCGATGATTTGTCCCGAAGAGTCGTGCAGCGGCACTTTGCTGGTGGCCAGCCAGCGTCTTTTGCCTGCTCCCTGCCGCGAAAGCGCCGGTTCCTCACGGTTGAGCAGGGCTCGACCGCTGGCCAGGACTTGTTCATCCGTCGCTTCGTAATCGCGAGCCATTTCGGCTGGAAGCAGGTCCCTGTCTGTCTTCCCAATGATGTCCTCGGCGGACTCTGTTCCGAAGAATTCAACCGTCGCCCGGTTGACCATCACGTATCGACAAAGCTTCTCCGTCTCAGCCCTGCTCTTGAGAAAAATCAGGTCCGGGATCTGGTCCAGCACCGTCCGCAGCACCAAAGTCTCCTGCGGCAGCGCGTCCAGGGATGCGTTTGAGCCTGACAGCGGTCCAGCCAGGCTGGCTCTTGCCGTCGCTTTAACCCGAGGTTCGATCAATTCGCGCATGATGGAGTCTGCGTTTGTTTCGTCTTCTTGCGACTATTCCACTTCGCTCCGGAATACTCATAGGCCCCGCTCATGTAGTCCATCACCAAAGTTCGTCTCATTTCAGCAATAAGATCATCGACCGCCCTCGCAAGCCCTTGAGCATCTGAAAACCCCATTGGCCGACGCGTGGAAAAGCCTCTCGGCGCGGAGAATCCCCCGCTTCCCCACAGGGTAAACCCCATCCCGTTGCGCGAAGTTCGCGAAATCGGTCCGGGACTGGAGTGCCTGCGTCCGGCGCATGCAGGGTCCTCACCCGAGTATTCAGGCCACAAACAAAGCGGCAAGAGTCCACGTGTAGGACTCCCGGGCTAAGCGGATATGATTCCTTCTCGGATAGCGTATCGCACCAGTTCGGCCGAATTCGAGCAATCGAGCTTCTTCATGAGCCTCGAACGATGGGCCTCGACCGATTTAAGGCTCATCCCAAATTCCCCGGCAATTTCCTTGCTTCGATGGCCCTCGGCAATGAGTTTAAGCAGTCGTTTGTCCTCTTGACTCAGCAATGGTTTGGAGGGCTGGCTCCCGAGAAGGCTATTTCGGTAATTTTCCAGGATAATGGCGCTGATTTCCGGGCTCAGGTAGAGCTTGCCCGCTCTGACCATTTCAATGGCTCGGCCCAACTCCTCCACCGCACTCTGCTTCCACACATAGCCGCAAGCTCCGGCCTCCAGCGCCTCATCGACCACCGAGCGAGCCGGATTGCCGGAAAACATGATCACCTTCACCGAAGGCCGGCGGGAGAGAATCTGCCGCGTCACCTCGATGCCGTTCATATCCGGCAGTAAGACATCCATTACCACCACGTCCGCCTCAGATTCAACCACGCCTTTGAGGGCCTCGCCGCCCCTCGAGGCCTCACCTACTACCGTAACATTGGACTGCTGAGCCAGGGCCTGGCGCAAGCCTTTGCGCAGCATCGGGTGGTCATCCACCACAAACACTTTCACGTTCATTCTTCACTCAAGGCTAACAAAAGCCGGTCTCGACTTCCCAGGCATTTTTACCCCTTTTCCAAAGCTCCCCGAACCGCCTTTGCCAGACGAGCCGGATTAAAGGGTTTGGACAGGAACACCGCCTCCGGGAGTCGAGCTTGAATCTTTTCCAGTTCCGTGCTGTACCCGCTCATAATGACAATGCTCAAGCCCGCCTGTTCTGACTTGAGCCGTTCGGCCAGGTCCAACCCGCTCATTCCGTCGGGCATGACCATGTCAGTCAGCAGCAACTGAATCCGCTCCCGCTCCCGCGCCCAGACCTCAATGGCCTCGACGCCGCTTCGCGCCTCAAGCACCGCGTAGCCCAGTTTGCGCAAACAAAGCGCCCCCATCCGGCACAGCGTCAAATCGTCCTCGACCAGGAGAATCGTTTCCGAACCGCCGCGCGCTCGCTCGGCGTGCAGGTTGGCTCCCGCCTCGACCGTTGGCGGGGAAGACTCGGGCAGATGGACGCGGAAGGTGCTGCCTTTGCGGACCGTGCTCTCGACCTCGACCCAGCCTCCGTGCTGCTTGACGATCCCGTACACCGTCGCCAGGCCCAGCCCCGTGCCTTTGCCGACCTCTTTGGTGGTGAAAAACGGCTCGAAGACCCGTCCCAACACGCCCTCTTCTATCCCGCAACCGGTGTCCACCACCGAAAGGCAGACATAACGCCCTGGCTGAGCCTCGGTCGGCACCTTCGGCGAATCGCCGTTGTGCATAACGAGCGAGATCGTCAGGGTCAGATCGCCCCCCTGCGGCATGGCATCTCGCGCGTTAACCGAGAGGTTCATCACCACCTGTTCCAACATTCCAGCGTCGGCCTTTACCCATGAAGGGCCGGGGCAAGGTTCAAAACGGATCCGGATATCCTCACCCAGGAGCCGGTTTAGCATCTTCAGCAGGTCTTTGACCAGGGCGTTAAGTTCCAGTGGCTCAATCCTTGCATGCTGTCTCCGGCTGAAGAGCAGGAGTTGGCGGGTCAGCCCCGCCGCGCGCGTGGCCTCGGCCTCGACCTCTTTGAGGGCCTCCTTCATGCCGCGCGTGATCTGAGGACTCTGCTGGAGCAGGCCCAAGTGCATGAGAATTGCCGCCAGAATATTGTTGAAGTCGTGCGCCACCCCTCCGGCCAGTTGCCCGACCGCTTCCATCTTCTGGGCTTGCCGGAACTGCTCCTCGAGATGCCTCCGTTCGGTGATGTCCTCCGC
>JBJKSV010000680.1:0-7682 GCA_046703605.1 Limisphaerales bacterium | reverse complement strand
CCTTGTACCGGGCCGATGTAAATTAACTTCCCTTTCTCGATGATGGCGACCCGATTGCACAAAGTCTGCAGCTCGCTCAGGATGTGCGAGGAGATAATGATCGTTTTGCCCATGCGCTGCAGTTCCTGGAGAATCGCCATCATCTCGATTCGCGCCCGCGGGTCCAGACCGCTGGCCGGTTCGTCCAGCAGCAGCAAATTCGGGTCATGAATGAGCACGCGGGCCAGGCCCAGCCTTTGTTGCATGCCGCGGCTCAGCGCCCCGATGAGCGCGCCCTTCTTCTCGCTCAACCCAACCAACTCCAGCACGTCATTGACCGTCTTCTCGCGCTGGGCCGTCGGAATCTTGTAGCATGCGCCGAAGAAGTCGAGGTATTCGGTCACCTCCATGTCCTTGTACACGCCGAAGAAGTCCGGCATGTACCCAATGACGTGCCGGACGGCGTCGGCATCGCGCACCACGTCGTGACCCAGGATCTGCGCGGTTCCCGCCGAGGGGGCCAGGAACGTGGCCAGAATCCGCAGAGTCGTTGTCTTGCCGGCCCCGTTCGAGCCGCTAAAGCCAAAGAGATCACCCTTGTTGACGGTCAGGTTAAGACCGTAGAGCGCGGCAATGTTGCCGTACATGCGGGTCAGGCCATTGGTCTGAACGGCGGGGATCGGGGGTAGGGCGTCGTCATTCATATTCTGATTCATTGAACGGTCAGGGGTATCCGCCACAGCGTATTGCGGTGGTGGCGCCGCGGAGTGAACTGGTTCATTGGTCCAACCGGCGAATAATCCGCATCCCATGCAAACAGCACCGCCCCGCCCCGCTCAACAAACGAGGTCATATCCAAGCCGGGTGGCGAAATGAAGCCGTAGCCATAGTTGCCCGGCGAACTCAATTCCGAAAGGAACGACGCGGCCACCGTTGTGTTGGGCAGATCGCCTATTTGGCGCTGTTGCGTTACACCGAATGCCCTCTGCCGCGCTTGAACAGCGCCCTGGAAACTCTCGCCCGCGTTCGCACCCCCGCCATATTGCATCACAAACTCCCGCAACGGCATCCCATCTCCATTACCAACATCCTTCTCGATCATCCCGTTTCTGACCAGATCGCCCAGATCTATCACGCGCTCATTCACTACAAGCTTCAGCCCTCCAAGTTTCCGGCCAGTCCGGTTGACAACCCTGACGTGCCAGCCCCCGTCCCGGCGCGTCACATCGGCTGTCATCGGCGCGGAACCGGCCTGGAACCAATCACTTTCGAACAACTCGGGCAGCCAGACCGGCACGAAGATCTGCGCCTCGAATGTGTCCCCATCCAGCGCCACCGATGTCCGGTTATCCGACTGCGAGCCGCCCCGGAAATACGGATAAAACTCGCCGCGCACAGCGGCATAATCCTCCTGCCCTCGCAGGCCGTATCTTTGGTTTGCCGGCGAATAAACCGAGGCGTAAGTGCGGCCCCGCAGTTCCACGTGCGAGCCGTTGCCCAGCACATCGACCAGGTGCAACTCGTTCCACTCGGAATCCCCGGCGCGCAACTTATACCCGATGGCATAAATCAGCAGCGAAAAGAGCACCACGTAGCATGGGAACGTGATCCAGGTCAGCATTGGCCGCCCGATCTTCTTGAGCCAATATTGATCCAAGGGGCCGATGACCACCAGGTACACAACCAAGAGCAGGAGCAGCCATTCAATCGGAAGCGTATGCACCTGCCGCGAGTCTATCATGGCCCCAAAAACCCCGTCACTGCTCCATCCCCCTCTGGCCCCCACGTTCTTCGTCACATACAAGTCGCCCGGCACACCCATCCTCTTCGCCCAGAAGCTCGGCAAATTCTTCCACGACAGAAACGGCTCCCGCTCCGGGCTGAAGGTCAACAGCGTGACCTGACCCCGGCCCCGGTTAGCGTTAACCACCAGCGGCGTATCCCCCGCCGAGACCTCAACGCTTCCCTCACGCACCCTGCCAACCGCGACCTCAAGCTCGGCGCTTCGGAACGCTGAATCCTCCTCCAGGTCCGCAAACGGCCCTGGACCTCCGGAAACCGGGGACGGCGGCGGAAAGGCCCGAGGCCCACGGTTGGCCCACGGACCGTATCGCCCCGGCACAGGCGGAGTGTATGCGCCAAGATTGGCCGGGCGTGGAGTATTGCGAAGCCAGTCATCCAGTTCAGCGCCGTGTTTGATCGTCCGAATGTCGGACAAATTGCACGGAACCAGGTTTCTGAGCCACCGGGTCGCATTAATGTCCGTGAGCTGATCCACCCCGACAATCAAATGCCCGCCCGCCTCTAGCCAAGCCAGAATCGCATCGGCCTGGTGCAGAGTGAGCTGCGTCGCCCGCTCCGAACTCAAATAGAGCGACTTCATCCCCTCCAGCGTCAAAGGATTATCCGGGAAAATTGGCGGAAGCAGCCGGGCCACAACAGGCTGCAAATCACTGGAAGGGTTTGAAATCGTTTTGACCGTCGGCACGCCCCCGGCGGTTCGAGTCAGCGCGCCCACAATGAGCGTTTGAGTCGAAACGGCCTTTCTCGACTCCACCCCGATTTGCTCAGAGCGCACCTTGCCCCGCTCATCGAGCAACTTCACATCCCAATTCCCGGCGCCCGGATCGGAAAAAACCGGAATCTCAAACCGCTTCAACGTCCCGGTCGGCAGCTCGACCTTCATCCGGTAAGTGGGTCCGGCGCCGAGATTCCCAGGCCCCACCTCCACGGTCGCCGTGAAGGTCGGGCCATCGTTCTTGGCCTCACACACCACGGGAAACCAGCTTGCCTGGGGAATAACGCCATCATAGCCGGCAAAGACATCGAATTGCAACTCCCCCAACGCGCCCTGGGCAAACGCCACCAAGACCGCCGCCCCAACTGCTATTCTTAAACCTCGCCCCACCATCATTCAGCGTCGCAGTAACAGAATTGGCCTTTGTTATAATCAAGCCTGCCTGCATAGGCAACGCCAAATTTGGCCAGGACGATGACCTGGGCGCGCTCGAGGCTCTCATCGGCACCCAACCCATCGCTCCCGGATTCGAAAGCATCGCCCGAATCGGCCGGGGTGTGGTGTGCCGGCGCCGCGCGTGGCGCGCGGGCCTTTTGGACATGCTCAGCGGATACGCCCCGCGCTCATTGCCGGGGCAATGGACGTGACACTCGTTTTGGAAGGCCTTGGCCGGTGGCCGCCAGACAACCAGACCACTGAGCCAAAAAAGCGGGAGCCTGCTTTAAACCACGGCGAGACCTCAGGTTAAGCGCCGGCTTCCTTTGCAGGCTGCTGGGCGGGAGCCGGAGCCACGGGACCGGAGGGCGCTTCCACCCATTCGAGGATAGCTCGCTGGGCGGCGTCGCCCTGACGTTGGTTCATGCGAACAATGCGCGTATAGCCGCCGTGACGCTCCTTTTGGGCAGGCGCGATTTGACTGAAGAGGATTTTGACGGCGTCTTCATGGTGGAGACGAGCGACGGCCAGGCGCCGGTCATGGATCGTGCCGCGCTTGCCCAAGGTAACCATTTTGTCGGCCACGGAGCGGGCGGCCTTGGCTTTGGCCAGGGTGGTCGTGACGCGATTGTGAAGGATCAGACTGCAAACCAGGTTGGCGAGCATGGCATTGCGATGCTCGCCGGTGCGACCGAGCTTGGCTGTTCGTTTAAGGTGTCGCATAAGAGTCTAATTAGCGGGTGAAGGGGGCGGTGGTAGGTTCATCCTTTTGGGCCTCCAACAGCTCTGGGTCGAAGGTCATGCCCAAGGACAGACCAAGGGCGGCGAGCTTGTCTTTGATTTCGTTGAGCGATTTCTTGCCGAAGTTGCGGTACTTCAACATCTCCTGCTCGCTCTTGAGGGCGAGCTGGCCGACAGTGGTGATATTGGCATTGTTCAGGCAATTGGCGGCCCGAACACTCAACTCGATTTCGGTGACGCTCATGTTGAGCAACTTCATGAGCTTGCTCTTCTCCTCATCCTGCTTGTCAACGACCTCCTCGAATTCCACGGCGTTCTTGTCGTAACCGACGAAGACATCGAGGTGGTGCTGGAGAATTGCGGAGGCCTGGGTCAGGGCGTCGTCCGGCGAGATGCGTCCGTCCGTCCACACCTCCAGGATGAGGCGGTCATAGTCGGTGCGCTGGCCCACGCGCGCGTTCTCCACGGCGTAGCGCACACGAGTGACGGGTGAAAACAACGAGTCAATGGCGATGACGCCAATGGGTTGGTTGGGTTTCTTATTCTCGTCGCCGGGCAAAAACCCGCGTCCGACCTTGACCTCGAGCTCCATTTCGAACTTGCGCTTTCGGTCCAGTGTGCAGATGTGCTGGGCCGGGTTGACCAGTTCGACATTCTGGCTGAGCTGAATGTCGGCGGCGGTGACTTCCCCTTCTTTATTGACGGAGAGCAAAAGATTTTGCGGCTCGCGGTTCTGCGAGCGGAAGAGCACCTTCTTGAGATTCAGAACGATTTCGGTGACATCCTCCACGACACCGTCAATGGTCGTGAACTCATGCATGGCGCCATCCACCTTGATGGAAGAAATAGCGGCCCCTTCCAGAGAGGAGAGGAGCACCCGGCGCAGCGAATTGCCGATAGTGTGGCCGTAACCCGTTTCAAAAGGTTCGGCGATAAACTTGGCGTAGGTATCCGTTGCGGTGGCCTCTTCTTTGGTCAACCGCTTGGGCATTTCAAAACGTCCGAGACGTACTGGCATAGCTTCCTTTCAACAATTGTAATCTGGCCCTTCCGCATTTATTCCCGCGGAACAGAAGGGCCCGAATAATTGTTTCTTACTAGCGGGACTATAATTCGACCACCGCCTGCTCGTTGGCGATGGGCTGGATCTCATCGCGTGTCGGGATGCGCATCACCACCCCTTTGAGGGCTTCCCGGTTCAGGGAAAGCCAATCCGGCACGGCACGGCTGCCGGCGATTTCCAGGTTCTTGGTGGCCAACTGCCGGGAGGCGTTGGATTCGCGCACCTCGATGAAGTCGTTGACTTTCAGGCCATAGGAAGGAATGTTCACCTTCCGTCCATTCACCTTGATGTGGCCATGGCAGATAAACTGGCGCGCCGCAGCTCGCGTATTGGCAAGGCCCAGATGGTAGCAAACGTTGTCCAGGCGCGTCTCGAGGATTTGCAGCATCTGCTCGCCCGTGACGCCACGGCGCTTGAGGGCGCGTTCGTAAACCCCTCGGAACTGGCGCTCGAGCAGGCCGTAATAATAGCGCAATTTCTGTTTCTCGATCAGCCCCAGAGCGTATTCGGTATGTTTGCGCCGGGACTTTGGGCCATGGACGCCAGGACCATAATTGCGGCGTTCGAGGTACTTCGAGGGACCGAAGATGGGAACGCCGAAGCGGCGGCTGATGCGAACGCGAGGACCAGTGTAACGAGCCATAACTTAAAACAGGGGTGAGTGCTTGCGAGCCGCCAAACCCCAGGAGCGCCAACCGGCGCCACTGGACAATTCTGGCAGAGGAACACTCATTCTCACAAATCTTGGTGGAGGTTGGAACAAGGGGTTAGACGCGGCGTTTCTTGCGGGGACGGCAGCCATTGTGCGGGACCGGCGTGACATCCTTGATGGTCGTGATTTCGAAGCCGATTGCCTGCAAGGCACGGATAGCCGATTCACGGCCTGACCCAGGACCCTTAACACGGACTTCGACCTCGCGCATGCCGTGAGACATGGCTTGCCGCGCGGCGTCTTGGGCAACCTGCTGGGCGGCGTATGCAGTGCTCTTGCGAGACCCGCGGAATCCGACCCGGCCGGCGCTGGACCAGCCAATGACATGGCCTTGCATGTCGGTGATGCTCACTAGCGTATTATTGAACGTGGCCAGGATATTGGCGATGCCGCTGATAATGTTCTTGGCGCCCTTGGCCTTGATGATCTTCTTGCCCGCAAGCTCGTCCGCCAGCAATTCAGCGGCGGTCGGGGCGCTGACTGCGGGCGCGGTTCCAGGCGCAGGCGCGCCTTCAGCCGGTTTGGGCGCCTCTTCGGCCGGGGCCGCAGCCTTCTTGGGGGCCTTGGCGGGCTCCGCATTGCCCGCCGCTTTAGGTTCGGCGACAGGTTTGGTCGCGGTTTTCTCGGCTGCGGGCGCTTTATCGTCCTTCTTTGGAGCGGGTTTCTTCTTTGTTTCGTCGGCCATGTGGGAGTTGGATGGATGAGAGTTAAACCGAAAAGCTTAATGGATACCGGCCTTGGCTCCTGGATTGCGGACGACCCCGACCGTTTTTCGCGGCCCTTTGCGCGTGCGCGCATTGGTCTGGGTGCGCTGACCGCGCACAGGCAGCCCTCGAAGGTGACGGATGCCTCGATAGCACTTAATGGCCTGCAAACGCTTGAGATTCATGCCAATCTCTCGGCGCAGGTCGCCTTCGATGACATACTTGCCGTCCTGGATGGCATGAACGATCTGCGAGAGTTGCTGTTCGGTGAGGTCCTTGGCGCGGATGCTGGGGTCGATGCCGGCTTTGGCGAGGACCTCATTGGCGTTGGTGGGGCCAATGCCATAGATATAGCGGAGCGCAATGTCGATGCGCTTTTCAGGCGGAACTTCAACTCCGATAATGCGAGCCATAAATGAAAAAACCTATTATACTGGATGACGGACGAGATGGCAAGCGCTCAGCCTTGGCGCTGTTTGTGGCGCGGGTTGGTGCAGATGACACGAATGACACCCTTGCGGCGAATGATCTTGCAATTCTCGCAAAGCTTCTTAACAGATGCGCGAACTTTCATAAGAGTTAAATCGTTGCTTTTTCCAAAATAATCCGGCCTGTCGATAAATCATAGGGCGACATTTGCAACCTGAGCTTCGTCCCGGGCCCCAGTCCGGCGGGGAGGCACCCCCGTTTGCCGGCCACAAATGCGAGCACTCGATGCCCATTGGCCAACTGGACTCGGCAGGTCTTGTTCGAGACGATTTCCATTACAGCGCCCTCTACTTTGAAAGCATCCTCTCGGGCCATGTCAGGATCTCCGGTTCCCCTTCGGTAACCAGCACTGTATGCTCGAAATGAGCCGATAGTGAACCATCTTGCGTCACAACTGTCCAGCCATCATTAAGGATTTTTACAGCCGGCAACCCCGCGTTAACCATCGGCTCGATGGCGATGGTCATGCCGGGCCGCAACTTCGGAGAGGTCTTCCCATCGACAAAGTTGGGCACCTGCGGGTCTTCATGCATCGCGCGGCCGACCCCGTGTCCCACGAATTCACGCACGACGCTGAAGCCGCTGTTTTCGACGTATTCCTGCACGGCGCGCGAAATATCCGCAACGCGGTTACCGGGAACGGCCTGGGCGATCCCTTCGTAAAGCGCCTTTTCGGTGACATCCATCAGCTTTTGGGCCAGCAAACCACAGCCGCCGACCGAAACGGTTCGAGCCGTGTCGCCGATGTAACGGTTGTAAACCACCCCGACGTCCAGACTGACGATATCCCCAAACTGCAACTGGCGTGGCCCTGCCAACCCATGCACGACCTGATCATTGACCGAGATGCAGACATGACAGGGAAACTTGTGGAACCCCAAAAAGGCGCTCTTTGCGCCATAATGCTTCATTCGCGCGGCGGCGAACTGGTCCACCTCCTGGGTCGTCACTCCCGGCTCGATGAAAGCGGCGACCTCGTCCAGCACAGCGCCAGCCACCATGCAGGCGGGCCGCATCGCTTCCAAATCCCGGTCGCTTTTG
>JBJKSV010000679.1:0-9473 GCA_046703605.1 Limisphaerales bacterium | reverse complement strand
AGATAGGAGAGATTGTCGGCGCTCTCGACAGGGCCGACGTAGGTCTTGAGCATGAGATTGAACGGACGCGGTTCGGTGAGGAGACCGCCATTCTCCGGATTGTAGCGGGTGGTGTTTTGCACCGGCTCGCTTCGTTCGAAATTCAGGCTTGGATTCTCCAGGCCGCGCTCCTTATAGAAGCGACGCGCGATCTGGTGCGCATAGTCCTCATGCTTGTTGGAAGGCTGGAGCACGGAAAAAGGGTCTTTGGACTCTTTGCCCGAGGTCTTGTCCACCGCACCCGAATAGAAATAGGCGGTGCCGCTTTGCGGTTCGATTTGATCGGCGCGGAAGCGTTTCTTGGTGAGCAGGCAATCGACCATGAGGTCGCTGAACGTGCTGGTATGGCCGCTGGCCTCCCAGATGCGGGGGTGCATGATGATGGAGGCGTCCAGGCCGATGACATCCTCGCGGAGCTGCGTCATGGAGCGCCACCAACAATTCTTGATGTTAAGCTTGAGCTGCGAGCCCAATGGACCATAATCCCAAAATCCATTCAGCCCCCCGTAGATCTCCGAGGATTGAAAGATGAAGCCCCGTCGTTTGCATAGTGAAACGATCCTGTCCATCAAGTCGCTGCGATTTGGTTCGGCCATAAGAGTGGCCAATCTTGGGCAAGGGGCCGCATATGTCAAGGAACTCAGGATCGGCAAGATTCTCGATTTTAGATTTGCGATTTGCGATTGTGGAGATTCTCCGCAGTGTGCGCACGGCACGCCGCGCCACTTCGCTGCCCACCAATTCCCCTCAAATCGCAAATCGCAAATCGAAAATCGAAAATCAGATCATGTGTCGAGGCAGTCCCTTACCGCCTTGGCGAGGGAGACGTGCGTATAGGGCTTTTGGAGGAAGGCGGCGCGGCCCTCCTCGAGGTAACTGGCATCGAGCTCATCCATGCTGTAGCCGCTGGCAAAGATAATCCGCAGAGAGGGTTTGGTGGCGCGCAGTTTCTTGGCAAGGTCCATCCCGGAAAGGCCCTCGGGCATGACCATGTCGGTCAGGAGGAGGTCGATGCCTTCCTGGTGCTGGTTCCAGACACGCAAAGCGCCGACGCCCGAATCCGCTTCCAGTATTTTGTAGCCGCATTGTTGAAGGATGGCGTGGGCCAGTTCTCTGAGGACCGGTTCATCTTCGACGATGAGAATGGTTTCCCTGCCGCGCATCACCTCCTGAGAAGGCGGCGCGACAGGTTCGGCTTGGCTCAGAGCTTCGGTGCAGGCTGGAAAAAAGACCTCGAAAGTGGTTCCCTGCCCGACCTCGGATTGGAGTTCGATCCAGCCTTCGTGCTGTTTGACGATGCCATAGACCGTTGCCAATCCCAAGCCGGTGCCCTTTCCAACTTCCTTGGTGGTGAAGAACGGCTCGAAAATGCGGGAGCGCGTGGCTGCGTCCATCCCGCAACCGGTGTCGGTGACACGGAGCCGGACGAAGCGTCCTGGACGGGCCTCGGCATGCCCCCTGGAGTAATCATCCCCGATGTCCGCCTGGGAGAGGTCGATTCTCAGAATACCGCCCTTGGGCATGGCATCGCGGGCGTTGACGGCGAGGTTCATGAGGACCTGCGCGAACATGCCGGCGTCCGCGCGAACCAGGGGCAGGCGTGGGGGGGCCGTGAAGTCAAGGGCGATGGTTTCACCCAGGAGCCGTTCGAGCATTTTGCTGAGTTGGCCCACGACCTCTCTCAAGTCGAGGGATTTGGATTGCATGATGTTCTTGCGGCTGAACATGAGGAGCTGCCGGGTGAGATTGGCGGCCCGTTCCGCTGCGAAGAAGACGGCCTGGGCGGAGTTTTTCAGTCCGGCGGGCAGGTCTGGCTTGGCCAGGAGCAAGCCGGAGTGGCCTTCAATAACAGTCAGCATGTTGTTGAAATCGTGCGCAACGCCGGCGGCCAGTTGCCCCACCGACTCCATTTTCTGGGCCTGGCGCAACTGAGCCTCGAGGCTGAGGCGCTCGACGGCCATGGCCAGGACTGTGGCGACCGCAAGGAGAAAATGGACCTCGTCCTCGTTGAAGTGGCGCCGGTTGGTCGTATGGGCTCCGAGGACGCCGTAGGTGCGTCCGTGACCGGAAACGGGCACGGTTATGCCGCTAATAACTCCATGTTGGATAAGGAGATCGGACCCGGCAAAACGCAACTCCGTCTTCAGGTCCTCGACCACGACCGGCTCGCCGGCCCGCAGCGTGAAGCCCGATTGGGTTGACGCGTCGGCGGGGACCCTCAGCGTGCCCACCACGCCTTCCGTCCAGCCCGCCCCAGCACGCAGGACCATGGAATCGCCTTCGGGCGTCAGTTCAAGGATATCGCAATACTCGACTTCAAGGGTCTGGCTGACGAGCATCACCACCTGGTTCAACAAGGCGGAGGAATCGGTGCTGACCAAGGCGAATTGGCCCAAGGCGCTCACGACGGTTTGTTGAAGTGAGCGAGTCAGGAGGTTCTTTTCAACTTGCTCCCGCTCCAGGACCCGTTGCTGGAGTTTCGCGGCCAGGGCATCAAACTTGCGCGCCAGCTCTCCCAACTCGCCGCGCTCGGTTCCCATGCCGGTGCGGCAGGTCAGGTCTCCGGAGGCCAGCCGGTCCGCGGCCTTGAGGAGAACCCGGATGCGGGAAAGAATGGAGCGTTGGCCGCCGACCCAGGCGGCAGCAAGAGCCACCAAGCCCGTGCAAAGCGCGGCCCAGAACAGGCCCGTGTGCAAAACCAAGCCATAGACCGGCGCCATTCCGACCAGTCCCCTCCCGGCCAGCGCCGGCAGCGAGATCGTGAATAATGTCATGGGCTGACCAGAGATTGTATTCGATGCCGGCACCAGATTATTCAGCCCTCCGCGGGGAAGCAAAGGTTTTGTTAGGGCAAACTTTGGCTTGCCAAACGATTAGGTTTGCCTAGATTTAACGGCTCATTTGGCTTTATGTATTTGAATGGCCTGAACCTTTTCCTAGCCTTGGCCCCCCAGCCTCGCCCGGGAGAGCAAGCGCCGCCCATCTGGACGACCCTGGTTCCCTTGGTATTGCTGGTGGTTATCTTTTATTTCGCGCTGGTGCGCCCCCAGCAGAAAAAGACCAAGGAACATGCTGCCCTCTTGAAAACGATCAAGGCGGGTGATAAAATCATCACCAACGGTGGCATTGTTGGTGTTGTCATCACTGTCAAAGAGAAAACCCTTTCCATTCGTTCGGCCGATGCCAAATTCGAAGTTACAAAATCATCAATCGCAGAGATCACGGAACGCAGTGGCGAGTCCAGTCAATCTTAGTCTCCTATCATGAATCGAAACAATTTCGGACGGTTCATTTTCGTCCTTATCGTCATTGTCTGGTCCGTCTATGAGATCTACCCGCCCAGCGGACGGAATCTGATCCAGGTGTTCCGGGAGCGCGCGGTCAACCGGGACGCCACCTTTAGCACCATTGTCCAAAAAGCCACCGTTGCCGAAAAGGGCATCCCCGAAAAGGCTTATGAATCGCTTCAGGAAGCGATTGGGAAAACCGATATCACCCGCTATTTCCCGTTCTTCGATGCCAAAGACCAGGTCAACCCCACGACTTATATCCTCAATCGGCTCCAGCGCGAGGCGACCGGCAAGATCCGGCTCGGCCTTGACCTGAGCGGCGGCACTTCCTTCCTCGTCAAGATGGACACCTCCAGCCTGACCAACGCCACCGATACCCATGCGGCCCTCTCGCAGGCGGTGGAGGTGCTGCGCAAACGCGTGGATCGCTTTGGCGTGGCCGAACCGGTCATTCAGCCGGTTGGCACCGATGAGATCCTCATCGAACTGCCCGGACTTTCCGCGGCAGACCAAGAGGCCGCCAAGGCGACCATCCAGAAGGCGGCGTTCCTGGAGTTTTGTCTGGTCAGTCCGACCAGCAAGCAGGACATCGCTGACCATCTCATCAAGCCCGGTTACCAGGTAATGCGGCTTGTCAAGAAGCTGCCTGACGGCAAGCAGGACGTCGAAGAACTCGAAGTCAAAAGGCAACCGGAAATGACCGGCAGCGGCATCAAAAGCGCCATGGTCGTGAGAGATAATTTGGGGGCCCCGCAAATCGACTTTACCCTCAATGCTGCCCCCACCGAGACGTTTGGGGACATTACCAGCAAGCACGTCGGCGATCGGCTGGCGATCATCCTGGACGGCCAACTCTATTCGGCGCCGGTCATCCAGAGCCCAATCGAGACCGGCAACGGACAGATTACTGGCCAGTTTGATGAGCGGGAGGCCTTCGAGCTGGCCAACGTGCTCGAAAACCCCTTGCGCGCCCCAGTGCATATCATCCAATCCAATGAAGTGGACCCAACCCTGGGCAAAGACTCGATTCGCAGCGGGTTGCGGGCGTCAATTATCGGCACCATCGCAGTCGTTGGCTTCATGCTGGCCTATTACCTGTTGGCCGGGCTCGTTGCGAATGCGGCCCTAATGCTCAACATCCTGATTTTGCTGGGGGTGATGTGTTCGATCCATACCACGCTGACTCTGCCGGGCATTGCCGGTATCGTGTTGACCATCGGCATGGCCGTCGATGCCAACGTGCTCATCTTCGAACGTATCCGGGAGGAAAAGGCCGCCGGCAAATCTTTGCGCGGGGCGCTCTCTGCCGGCTACGACAAGGCCTTTGGCACCATCTTCGACTCGAACCTGACGACTCTCATTTCCTCGGTCATTTTGATCTTCATGGGCACCGGCGACGTCAAGGGGTTCGGTGTGACACTGACCATCGGCGTGTGCGTGAGCTTGTTTACGGCGCTGGTGGTGACGCGGTTGATCTTCGATTGGATGCTCTCCAAGAACCTGCTCAAGGACATCAAGATGTTGCATATCATTCGGGGTTCGAAGCTCGATTTCATGAAGTGGGCTATCCCGGCCTTCACCGCCTCCTGGCTGCTCATCTTGATCGGCAACGGCTACGGCCTTTACCGCGGGCAGGACGTGTTGGGTGTTGACTTCTCCGGGGGTGAAACCCTAATCATGAAGTTTGACCAGGCACACAAGGTCGGCGTCGATAAACTACGCGGCGCCCTGCGAAAGCTTGGCTGGGGAGATATGCAGATTGCCTACCAGCGTGACCTGAGCACCGGCCTTGACACCCTCGGGGTGACCGCTCGGACCAAGGCGCTGACTATGGCCGGCGGTTCAGACGCCCTGACCGGGAGAATCCTTTCCGAACTGGACAAGGACTTTCCGCAGGCCCATTACACAAAACTGAGCGTGGCGAATGTCGGCCCCACCGTCGGCAGACAGATCCAGGAGTCGGCTATTGTGTCTGTCTTGCTGGCCATGTTCGGCATTTTGGTGTATGTCGCCTTCCGCTACGAGTTTTCGTTCGCGGTCGGCGCCGTGCTGGCCATTATCCACGATGTCTTTATGACCCTGGGATGGTACTTCCTGACCGGACGCGAACTCAACGCTACGACCGTCGCCGCCATCCTGACCATCATCGGCTTCTCGGTCAACGACACCATCGTCATCTTCGACCGTATTCGTGAGGACCTCAAGTTGGGCGTCCGCGGCACGTTGCGCGAGGTGATGAACAAGGCCCTGAACCAGACTCTGAGCCGGACGCTCATTACGTCGGGCACCGTGTTCCTGGCAACGCTCTCGCTTTACATCTTTGGTGGCGGCGTGATCAATGACTTTGCCTTTACGTTCCTGGTCGGCATTTTGACCGGCACCTACTCCAGTATCTATATCGCCAGCGCGCTGGTGCTCTGGTGGCACAAGGGTCAGCGCCCTCACATCGGCGCCGGCGCTATCCAGGTGCAGACCCCCGTCTCGGCGCCCTTGCGCCGGAAGGTCGCGCCATCAACGTGAAGTTCAGGTGGCTGTTGGCGCCTGAGCAGCCGGCGCGGGCCGGCGACATCGCCCGAGAACTGGGCATCGGGCCTTTGCTGGCCCAATGCCTCCTCAACCGGTCAATAAGCGAGCCGGTGGCTATCCAGCGGTTTCTCGAGCCGCGGCTCCAGCAACTCGCCGACCCTTTCCTGCTGCCCGGCATGGAGCCTGCCGTGGAACGTCTATTTCGCGCCCGGCGGGACAACGAGCCGCTGGTTCTCTTCCGTGACTACGACGTGGACGGGGTTACATCTACCGCTGTCCAGCTTGAAGTGCTCCGGGCTTTGGGCTGGCATCCCAATTATTATCTCCCCAATCGCTTTGATGAAGGTTACGGTCTAAGCCGCGAGGCGCTCGATAATTGCCTGGAGCGTTTTCCCGCTTCCCTCCTGGTGGCCCTGGATTGCGGCTCAACCTCAAACGACAGCGTCGCCTGGCTCCGGCAACGCGGGGTCGATGTCATCATTCTGGATCACCACCAGGTCGCTTCGCCGCCTCCTCTCGCGCACGCCCTGGTCAATCCGCTGGCCGGTGCGATACTCCATTCGCCGTTATTCGAGAGTGAGCCGTGTCCACCCGATTCGTTTGATGGCGCTCGTCCGCCGTTTTCCGAACTCTGTTCGGCGGGCCTGGCCTTTAAGTTGGCCCACGCTTTAGTCAAGCGAGGTCGGGAAGCCGGGCTGGCCGAGGCTGCGGATTTCGACTTGCGTCCGCTGCTGGAGTTGGTCGCGATTGGCACGATCGCCGACCTCGTCCCTTTGGCAGGAGAGAACCGCATCCTGGTATCGGCCGGACTCGCTCGTCTGAACCGGACGCGGCGTCCGGGGCTGGCTGCGCTCAAGCGGGTCGCTCGCAGCAGCGAGCCTTTAACCACGTTTGAAGTGGCCTTTCAGCTTGGCCCGCGACTCAACGCCGCGGGCCGCTTGGAAACGGCCGAAGAATCATTGCGGCTGCTCCTGACGCATGATATGGAGGAGGCCCTCGGATTGGCGCAAGAGCTGGATCGGCACAACCTCGAGCGTAAGAAGCTGGAGGGCGGCATACTGGAAGAAGCCCTCAAGCTGGTGCAAGGACGATTCAAGCCGGATACCGATTTCGTCATTGTTGAAGGTCATGAGCTCTGGCACATCGGGGTCGTGGGGATCGTTGCCGCGCGTTTGCTCCAGCATTATTACCGCCCCACGATTATTGTCGGAGGCGATGGCCCTCACTGGCGCGGCTCAGGGCGGAGCATCCTAGGATTCGATATGGCGGCGGCGCTTCGACAGTGCGGGGACCTGCTCACGCGTCATGGAGGCCATGCCATGGCCGCCGGCTTGTCTCTCCAGCCAAAGAACCTTGATACCTTGCGTCTCCGGCTCAATCAACTCGCGCGCCAGACCTTATCCTCCGAGACGCTCTGCGCGCCCCTGCGGCTGGACGCAGTGGTGGAGTTGAATGAATTGACCCTCGCGTCCCTGGACGATCTCGGCCGCATGCAACCGCTGGGCCAAGGCAACCCTGCCGTTCCGTTCCTGGCCAGAAACGTCGTCCACCGCCGGCCTCCAAAGCGGTTGGGAGCCAATGGACAGCATGCAAAAATGTGGGTGGGCAACGGCACAACGACCCATCAGGCAATATGGTGGCGAGCGGGAGAACAGCCCCTGCCCTCAGGCTGCTTCGATCTGGCCTTTGCGCCGCAGATTGACAGCTATCAGGGACGGAGAAGCGTGTTGCTGAAACTGCTCGATTGGAGTCCGGCTGAACCATAATCTCCTCGCCACACAAAAATGAAGTCAAACATGGCAGCGGCCATCATTGTCGCGGCGGGCAGAGGAACCCGCATGGGGTCGAACATCGACAAGCTCTTTCTCGAATTGAAGGGGCGCCCGGTGGTGGCCCACACATGGCGGCGATTTAATCGGGCCGAATGCATCGATGAAATCGTGCTGGTGGTCCGCGACGGCTTGCAGCAGGCCTTTCAGGAGATGGCGGCCAAGTATGGGTACGACAAGCCCTATCGCCTTGTTGCCGGTGGCAAGGAACGCCAGGACTCGGTCTGGAACGGGCTGGAGGCCCTGCCCGCGAACACCGAAATCGTGGCTATCCAGGACGCGGCGCGCCCCTGCACGAGGCCGGAGTTGATCGCGGCCTCGATCCAAGCCGCTCGAGAAACCGGGGCGGCCGTGGCCGCCCAAGCGGTGACCGACACCATCAAGGAATCGGCTGACGGCTTGTGGGTCGCGCGAACGCTTGATCGCGCCCGGCTCTGGGCCGTTCAGACCCCGCAAAGCTTCCGAGTTGAAATCATCCGTCGCGCCCTGGCCGAAGTGCGAAAGCAGGGGGTACTCGTAACAGATGATACCGCCGCTTGCGAGCGGATCGGCCAGCCGGTCCGCCTCGTCCCCAGTCTGCTGCCGAACCCCAAGCTCACGCGCCCGGAGGACATTCCTTACCTCGCCATGTTACTGGAATGAGAACTTCTGGTCCGAGACACATACGGCTTGCTCCGTGGCGGGCTGTGCATTATTTAACAGCTAATGCTGTATGAACGTTGGCGCCAGGTTGCGGGCGTTTGGCAGGATCGCCCGGCGCTGTTCGATTTTCCTACCGGCAGGCGCTGGACCTTCGCCGAATTAGCCTCTGCTACAGAAGGCCGAAGAGAGATTGAGCCAATTGCGTTTCCTCAGGCCGCATCGGCGGACTTCGTTCTTGCTGTGCTGCGCGCGTGGCGTGCGGGACAGGTTGTATGTCCTTTGGAAGCCGAACAGAAACCTCCGACGCTCCGCGACCCTTTGCCGCCAGAGGTTGTCCATTTGAAGACTACTTCCGCGACAACGGATGCACCACGCTTGGTGGCCTTCACCGCGGAGCAACTAGTGGCCGATGCGCAAAACATTGTTGCCACCATGGGGCTGCGTTCGGACTGGCCGAATCTGGGGGTGATCTCTTTGGCGCATTCGTATGGCTTTTCCAACCTGGTGCTGCCGCTCCTGCTGCATGGGATTCCTCTGGTGCTGGTCGGAACGGCGCTCCCGGAGACCTTGCAACGGGCCGCGGCGCCTTTCCCCGCCCTTACGCTCGCCGGGGTGCCGGCCCTTTGGCGGACGTGGCACGCCGCAAGCGCGATTCCGCCCAATGTGAAGCTGGCCATCTCCGCGGGTGCGCCGCTTCCGCTGGCCCTGGAACAGGCGGTATTCCAGGCGCACGGCCTGAAGGTCCACAACTTCTACGGCAGCAGCGAGTGTGGGGGAATCGCCTACGATGACACGCCCCGACCGCGGCTGGAGGCCGCATGCGTCGGGGCGCCGCTGCGCGGTGTCGAAGTCGCCGCGGCGCAGGACGGATGCCTGGAGGTGCGCAGCGCGGCGGTAGCTGAAGGTTACTGGCCCGAACCGGATTGGCACTTAGGCCATGGCAAATTCCGGACGAGTGATCTGGCCGGGATTCGTTCCGGGCTGGTGCATCTGCGTGGGCGTTTGGGCGACCAGATCAATGTCGCCGGGCGGAAGGTGCTGCCGGAAGTGATAGAAAAGGCGCTGTCGGCTCATCCTGGGGTGCAAGGTTGCTTGGTCTTCGGCATTCCCAGCGCGGAATCCGAGCGCGGGGAGACAATCGTGGCCT
>JBJKSV010000678.1:0-5310 GCA_046703605.1 Limisphaerales bacterium | reverse complement strand
TTCGACTCCGCGGCGTCCGTTCTCGGCCTCGCCAACTACCTCGAGATCCTCCTCGCAAGCCAAGAGCGCGCTGAGGCCCTGCCGCACAACGGTATGATCATCGACCAATAAGACTTTGATTTTCCCCATAAGGATCCTCAGTAGGTTATGTCGCAACAACCTATGGCTTGAAATGGGGTTTAACCCCCGCTCTGAAATATCCAAACTAAGCGGGATTGGCCTTGGCACGGGCGAGGTTTTCCTGCGCGCGCTGGATTTTCTTATCAAAAAATGCGTGGAGCGAGGGCAGCAGCGTCTGGAGTTGGGTATAGACGTTGATGGCCTGAGTCCACTGTCCAAGCTTCTCGGAGAGGTTGGCGGCATCCAACCCGGCGCGTTTGACCCAGAAAAGATCGGGCCGCTCGTCGGGGCGCAAGTGCTTTTCATAGCAGAAGACATTCAAATAGCTGGTCAGGGCCAGGTTAAGCAGGGCGGCGCGGCGGGCAAGGTTCTTTGGATCGTCGGCCATCTTTTCATAGACGGCGCCCAGGCCGACCCGCGCGGCGCTGCGGGCGGTGAAGTCGGCCAGAGGCGAGGAGATGACCTTTTCGAAGTCGTTGGTGTCGTATTGGTGAGACACCTGGGCCAGTTGGAGGAGGCAGTTGGCCTTCTCGCCCAGGGCGAGCACCGCGACAGGATCTTTCGGAAACTCCTCGGGCACACGGGCCAGGATTCTCACCGCTTCGCGGTAGTCGGCGAGCTTGTTAGTGGAATCCAGCGTCATGTAATAGCAGCCATAGGCAAAGAGGGCCTGGGCGCGGAGGTGGGCGGGGCAGTTTGTGTCTTGATACAACTCCGTAAAACATTCCCGGGCGGTATTCTGATCCGTGCCGGACTGAACGGCGGCGCGCCCGGTCATCATCTTGGCTTCATAAGCGATGGGCAGGTGGGCCCAGTCTGGGTTTTGGTAGATTCGTTTGTAGTTCTTTTCCACCTCGGGGAGATTTGTCGAGAAATAATAAGAGTAGTCGGCAATCCACCAGGCGGCCAGCGGCGCGAATTTGCTCTTGGGGAACTTGCTCAACAGAAGGTTGAAATCGGCGAGGGCGTTAGGATTGTCCCCGGCCTGGTATTTTGCCATCGCGCGGTGGTAGAGGACACTGGCCCAGGCGGGAGAGTTCGTGAACCTTGCCAGCCAGCCATCATACACCTGGATGGCATGGGTCCATTGGGCCTGCTGCTCGTAGGTGAGGGCGACCGCCAATTCGATCTTCGGCAGCAAAGGGGCGTTTGGGCTGGCTTTGAGAAAGCGCTGGAAGATCTCGCGCGCGCCCACGGGGTTGTTGGCGGCGTTGACTGCCTGGCCGGTCAACAGCACGGCCGCATCGACGAGGTAACCCCTGGGATAATCGCTGAGCAACTGCGAGAGGGCGTCGGTGGCCCGAGCGGGCTGGCCCGCGGCGAGGGCAGCCCGAACGGCCTGGTAGAGGGCAGGTTCTACCAACGAGGTCTTGATGCGAGGCAAGGCGGTGGCCTGAGCCGCAACGCCGTAATAGGTGGAGAGGGCGCCAGGATAATTGGTCAGCCGGTACTCGACGTCCGCAAGCTTAAACTGCGCCAGGACCCGGTCGGTGGAAGGGGGAAGGGTGGTGGTTGCCCGTTGGAAGGCCGTCCGGGAATCAGGCAGTTTGTTTTCGAACCAGAAACACCAGCCGAGGTCCAATTGAGCCTTCCCGAGCAGGGGACTCTTTGGAAACTGCTGGATCAAGGCGTGGAGAGCTTCCCCCGCCCGGCGGAGGTACTGGGCGGCGGAGACCGCATTGGTGGTGCTCTGCGATTGGCGCAGGCGCAATTCGCCCAGGGTCAGCAGGGCGGCATCCCCGACCGAGCCGTCCTTGTAACGGGCGCAGAGCTGATCGAGCGCGTCGGTCGTTTTCAATGCCTGCTGCGTGTCGCCCGACCGCTCAAACAAATCGGCTTGGAGAGCCATGCTCTCGGCCTCAAACAGCGGTTTTGCGGTACTGGTGGCAAGTGCAACGAGGTTGGTCGCGTTCCGCAGCGCCTCTTCCGGGTGGCCCTGGGCCATCGGAATCCGGCAAAGCAGATACTGTCGATGCCAGGCCAGCTCAGGTTTCAAGGGCAGCTTGGCCAACGGCTCCAGAGCCTTTGCCGCGGCGGAGAACTGATGGAGGGCAAAATGCGCCTCGCTCAGAAGGATGTAGCCGCGCTGGGCCCATTCATTGGTGACGTTGTGGCGAACCGCGTCTTGAAAAACGCTGTTGGTGCGCTGGAGCAATTCGAGCACCGCGGGCCACTGCTCCAGGGTCGATTGGTCGGTGGCCTCGCCGACTGCCGCCTGGAGTATGTAAGGAGAAGAAACGCGATAATCCTTGATGAGCTTGGCATAGGCCTGGCTGGCCGAACGGTAATCGCCTTTGGCCTCGTAAGCTCCCGCCATCACCAGGAGGTCGTCGTCGCCGTAGTCCCCCGCCTGGGCCAGATGGGAGGAAAGCAAGGAAATGGCGCCATCGTAATTGGTCAGTTGGATCCTGCACTGCGCCATGAAATAAACCGCCTTGGGCATGTAGGAGGAGTTGGTGTATTGCCGGATAAAATCCGTAAAGTCCTGTTCTGCCGGGCCGTAGTAACCCATCTGGAACTTATTGTACGCGGAGTTGTACAACCCCTCGTCATCCGATGCCGCCTCGACGGAACGGGTTCCGGAAATTGCCAGAACCGCCAAAACCAGCATCCATCGCCACAATAAAGCCATACTTGAGCTAGTGTAAACCGAGGGGCGCCTGTGCGGAAGCCCGAAAGGGCAATTCTCGTTCAGACGCGCATGGCGGTGGACGAGGTCGTGGCGCAGGTTTCCTAACCTGCCGTACTGCTGATCTCCAGCGGCTTCCGATGGCTTTGTCACTGGCCGTGTTCAGACGTGTGCATCTCACTTTCTTTGGAGCTTCGACCCGGGCCAGCGCTATAACCCCAGCGGCAAGCGGGGCGGCCTGGAGGGCGCATTTTACTCTTTCGGCCCTGCCACCCGAATTCGTCCGTTAACGACGATCCGTCCCCTCAGTCCCATCCCTCCCTTCCAGTCTCGCCATCCGGGATTCGGCCTTGAAGATGAACCGCTCCTCGTGTTCGATTTCGAACCTCTTGAGGAACCGAAGATATTCATCGCGGAAGGACCGTCGCGCGTGATGTTTGGGCTGGTTCTGGTTCTGGATGTACCCAATGACTGCCGAAATCTGGGAGTGGCCGTATGAGAAGGCCCCAAATCCCTCCTGCCAGGAGAAGTGTCCCGCCATCCACGCCTTGCGATTGATAAAATTGGACGAACCGTTCTTCACGTCCCGCGCCAGGTCCGACACCGCCATGCTGGGTTTGAGCCCGACCAACAAATGGGTGTGATCGGGCATGGAATGCACGGCAAGGAGCTTCTGCCCGCGTTCCGTGACGATGCCGGTAATGTACTTGTGCAACTCTTCCTTGTTTTCGGTCCGGATGAGGCCTTGGCGCGCTTCGACGGCGAAGACGATTTGGATGTAGATTTGGGAATAGGTGTTGGCCATAAAGCAAGCCTGGGAATAGGGTTGAACGGGTGTCAAGCACAAAAGAGCCTTCTGGAACGGTTGAGACCGATGTCGAGCGGCGCCCCCGCCCAAAAGCCAGGATGGGTGGGAAGCGAATCTGCCAACCGGATCGCCGGGTCCCCCAAACCCCATCGGGGTGGCCTTTCTTCTATAGAAACGCGGGCCGAACCCAACGCTTTTGATCCTCTGGATGGGGCGCAATCGCCACCACCGTGATGTCCCCCTTACCCGGCCCGTAGGCCCAAAACATGCGCCCGGCTGCGGGCGTCCGGTTTTGCAGATAGGATTGGAAAATCTTGATTCCGTACTTACGGGTCAAGTCGTCAATCTCGTGTGAAGCCAAGCTGTTGTGCCTTGGGTTTTCAGCAAGGCAGCCGAAGGCTTTGAGCAGTCTTTTGAGAAGCCTTTCTTCGTTCTTGTCCAGTCTGCCCTGCTGCTTGCGCGTCGAAAGGTCATTCCACAATGCTTCCGTCTCCGGCAGCCCACGCGGATGTTGAAAGCCATTTGAGGTTTTCAGGCCGCGCTGAAGGCAGCTAAGTCAATTGGTGCTGACGCCAAGCCCTTTTTCAGATTGCGGACGGATATGTCCAGCATTTTGAGGGAGCGGGCGGAAATGGCCGCTGGCGGCACCAGCACGCGCGGCTCTAGCAAAAAGCACCCGTTCGACAGGGCCCTGACATGGAAATACTTCGTTTTGGCGTTGCGCAGGCTGATGCGCTTCTTCGCGTCGGCGGCCACATCGTAATCTTCCACAACCGTCGGGCGTCGTGCTGCTTTGGCGCTTTGGGGCCTCAATTTCGGCATGAGCCTACTATGGTGGGATTTCCCACTATAGTCAAATGCGAGATCAACCGCCCGTCTTGACCAAACGACGGAATACACAGAAAAAAGAAGGGGACCAGGTCTCAGAAAGGCTATAAGGGGGGAAAGCAGAAAACGGAAAGCGGAAACGAGAGAGACGCCGGTCGATTACCGGGCGGGTCGGCGCAGACCGGTTGTTCTTGCGGGCGGCACTTGGGAACCGCCGCGATCGAAAAAGCCTTGCACTGCGGGCGCAAATAGAAAAATTTGACGCATGGATGTGGAGAAGATGAAAGTCACGCTGACTGCGGTCTATGAGCCAGCGCCTGAAGGCGGGTACACCTGCCATTTTGAAGAACTGCCGGGCGTCTTCTCCGAGGGCGAAACCCTCGAAGAAGCAAAAACAAACCTGTTCGACGCCCTGCTTGAAGTTATGGAATACCATCGCGGGGAGGCGCGAAAAAACGCTACGCCAGGCGCAGTGCGGCAGGAACTCCAGCTCGCGCCCTCGTGAAGCTCCTCGATCTGGAGCGCCATCTTCGCGCGCACGGCTGCTTTCTGGCGCGCGAAGGCGGCAATCATTCGATTTGGAGAAACCCTTGCAACGGCGAGGTCGCTCCGGTTCCTCGCCATCGCGAAGTCAAGGAACGTACGGTGCGCAGCGTCTGCCGCCAACTCGAGATCCCAGAGCCGCGATCCGCTGGTCCCTCAAACTAAGATGCATGATTCGCAAGAAAGGCTAAAGGCGGAAAGCGGATTCGCGCGAGCAGACATCGGTCAATTGCGTGGCGAGCGGGCGCGCAGGCCGGTTGTTCTTGCGGGCGACAGATGGTGCGCGTCCCGCTTTCTTTCGCAGACTGCACTTCCCGGCCAGCGAGGAACGATAGCAACTGTTGCGCCTTGCTTTAACCCCAGCGAGGGGGAAAACAGAAAG
>JBJKSV010000677.1:0-5325 GCA_046703605.1 Limisphaerales bacterium | reverse complement strand
TTACACCGCTGACCGCCTGGACAACCTGAGGCGTGCCAAAGACCGGGCACGACTGCTTGGCTGGGCATTGACCGTCGTGGGTTTTGTCCTGGCGATGGTGTTGGGGCTGGCAATGCTCGATTATTGGGTGTTGCTGTCTCCGAGCGTGCGTGCCGGCGGCTTGATAATGTTGGCGGCGCTTGTTCTCGAGGCGCTAATCCGCCTGGCTGGCTTGGCTCGCCGCTCGACCAGCCCGAAGGAAGTTGCCCTGGAATTGGAAGGCCGCCGGTCCGAGTTGGGCTGCGTCGTTTCCACCGCTGCGGAGTATCTGCCCGGCAAGCGCAAAACCCAGGAGGAGTATGAACCGCAATTGGTGGCGGCGCTGCAGGAACATGCGGCTCGGAAGCTGCTGCTGGTCGAGGCGTCGTGGTGGCGCAAGCAACTGCTCTGGCGCCTGGCTTTTGCTTCATCCGTCCTGGCGCTGGCAGCGGTGGCATTGACGGCCCTCCCTGGCGGTTATACAGCCTTCGAACGTGCATTGTGCCCCTGGAGCCGGGCCGCCTACACGAAGATTGAAGTCAAGCCCGGCAACGCGGAGGTGCCCGAAGGCACGGACCAGGAAGTTCAAGCCAGATTCTCCGGCAGACTACCCGAAAACGCGCGTTTGGAATGGCGTGAGCGCGGGGCGGCGCCGTGGCGGTTCGCCGCGATGCGACGGCTCGATCCGCATCGGTTCAGGGCGCCGCTCTTCGATGTCGCCGGAGATCTTGTTTACCGCGTATCGGGCGGAGAGGCGCACTCGCCGAATTTCAACCTGGCCACTTTCGTTCCTCCAAGACTGGAGGCCGCGCGGGTACGGGTCGAGGCGCCGGCCTACACCAGGGAGCCACCTCGGGATGAACATACGCTGGATGTGACCGTGCTGCGCGGCAGCCGCTTGGAGTTCGAACTTAGAACCGCGGGCGCTCTGACTCACGTCCGCCTCCGCTTCGCCGATCAAACGGTCGTCGCATTCAAGCCGGTCGAGACTAACGTCTGGACCGCCTCGCTCACCGCCAAACAGAGCGCCTTTTACTGGATCGACCTGGTTGACGCGCATGGCCGCGAGGGAGGCACCAAAAAACCGTCCAAGCTCACAGTCCTGCCCGATGAAAAGCCGCTGGTCGATATCATTGATCCGGGCCTGGACATTCGCGCCGAACCATCAGCCAAGGTCCCGCTCACCATCAGCGCCACCGACGATTATGGCGTCCAGGACCTGCGCCTCATCAGTCGAAAGATGACTGGAACCTGGCGCACCAATCGGGTCGCCCTGCCCAAAGCCGAGGCCAAGGAGGTGGAGGCAACCGCCACCCTGGATTTGGCGCCGCTGGCGCTCAAGCCCTACGAAGTGGCGGCTTATTATATCGAGGCCAGAGACAACAACACCCTCGACGGACCCGGCATAGGGAAGTCGCCGGTCTATTTCGTTGAATACACGACCAAGGAGAAGGTGCTGGGCCAATGCCACGGCCACGGATTGCGGATCAACCTACTCGCATTGGAGAAACAAGTCATCGCCGCGACTACCGCGCTGCCCGACACGGGCGGGCAAAGCAAGTATCAGGATACCGCCAGCGCACAGCGCGAGGCCAAGACCTACGCCCTCATTTTCAAGGATGCATTTATCCTTGCCATTGCGCCGAAGCAGGCTCGCGTGGAATTCGCGGCGGCGATGAATGCGATGGACCGGGCGAGCACCAACTTGGATTCCCTGGCTCGAACCATGGCGCTCAGGAATGAGGAGTCCGCATTACGGCATCTGTATGAAACGTGCCGGCTGCTGCCCGAGTTGGAAGCCGGGATGTGCCGAGGCCAAGGCAATTGCATTAAGATTGTGCTCGACGCCATCGAAAAGCTAAAGGAGCAGCAGAAGAAGGACCGGCGCCTGGCCCTCCCCCCGGTCATACAGCAAGTGCGCCGTCTGATCCGTTTGCAGCAGCGCCTTAGCCAGGTCTATGCCCGGCGAGGGGCCGTGACGAATTCCCTGCCCCCAAGCTTGTTTTCCCCTGCCGTTGGCGCCACACCATCCACCGGGCTCCCTCTCCAGCGAAAGACTAACCTTCTGGCCGGCGCCCAATCCGGACTCCACCAGGCTCAGTCCGGGAAGGCGGAGCACGCGAAGGGAAAAGGCGGGCAAAGGCAAGACACCCGGCTTGCGGCATCCGGGCGCGGGTCGCGCTTCTCCCGTGAAGACCAGGGCGAAGGCGAGTCTCCGCAGTTTCGTCCTGCGGAGGTTGCCAAGATCGGATCGGGTCAGCGTCCAACAGAGCCAAGCCAACTCGGGACCAGCGGTAGCGACCAATCGAGGTCCGACCGGGACGACGTGCAAGGCGGCGCCGAGAAGCAACCGCAGGACCTAAGCAATGCCGGCCTCAGTGAGCAACAACGCAAGCTGGCGGAATCCGCGAATGCGCTGGCGCAAACGCTGGCGGAGATTTCGGGCGCAGACCCGCGCGTGAGCTTCCGCTACAGCGATATGGTGAAGCAGACCGCCACGGCATGGTCCCAGGCAAGCCAGGCCGCCGCCAATAACGACATCCTGACCGCGGGCGGTTATGGAGCCTTGGGAATGTCACTGATGAAGAGGGTCGAATCGGCGCTTGCGATTATCTACGGCCAGGGAAATCCGCCGGGGGATTTTACCGCCGAGGACTACCCCAAGGCATTCGAGGCGCAGATAGCGGACTATCTAAAGCGCCTTTCTTACGCGAAATGATTGAGTTTGCCAACAAACCGGACTGGATATGGGCCACCGGTGGCGCAGTGGCGATTGCCTTGCTGCTGGTGTGGAGCTACCGGAGCGCTTCGGGCCAGACAACGCCTGGCAGACGATGGCTTGTCCTCGGGCTGCGGTTGCTGGTGCTGACGGTCGTGGCCGTCTGTCTGCTGGATCCGCAACGCGTCGAAGAGTTGCATCATCGACAACCGGCCCGTGTAGCCTTGCTGTTGGACACATCTCGGAGCATGGGCACAATGGAGGGCGGCCAGTCGCGGATTGAGACCGCCAGGAGGTGGATCCGCAACTCCCTTCATCTGCCCTCAGGTGTGGCGCTGCAACCATTCGGTTTTGCCCGCAAGCTGGAAGAGTTGCGGTCAATGAATGATGCCAGGCCCCACGGCGACCGCACGGATTTGGCCGAGGCGCTTCGGGGTCTGGCCCGAGTTAAAGGAACAGATGCGCTCGCCGGGGTCATCCTCGTCTCCGACGGCGCGGACAACGTCTCCAGCAACGCGCCGGAAGTTGCCGACGAACTCGGGCGCGACCGAATCCCGATTGACACGTTGTGCGTCGGGACGACCAACCAACCGCCCGACATCCGGATCGACAGTGTGACGACGCGAGCGGTCTATACCCGCCAAGCGACCATCCATGTGTCCGCCACCCTGGAATCCCCCGGCTTCGGGGGCAGCCGAGTCGAGCTTCGCGTCTTGCAGGGCAACAACCTCGTGGCCAGAGAGACGGTCACGCTCAACGGCGGCGCCCAGCGCATCGATCTGGAGTTCCCGCCCCAACGCGACGGTTTCCAGACTTTCCTTTTGGAAATCCCGCCCGATAGCCGCGAGTCCCGGAAGGACAACAACGAACATGAATTCGGGCTGACCGTTTCAAACCCTAAGCTGCGCGTGATTTACATGGAGGCCACCGGCAACGAGAATGGTCATCCGGAGATTCTCGACCTGAAATGGGCTCTCGAAGACCAGGGCTTTGAGGTCCGCGCGCTCTACCATGAACAGTTCAAGCCGACGCCTCCGGGGTTGAGGGACGCGCCGGCGTTCGTTGATCCCCGGAATGGAGAAAAGATCTATCGCGTCGAGAATTCGCGGGTTGGCTTTCCCAAGACATTGGATGAACTGCTTCGATTTGACGTGGTAATCTGCAGCGACATCGAGCGGGCGATGTTCAGCCAGGAGCAGTTGCGCAACGTAGTGCGATTCGTCGAGGAGTTCGGCGGCGGCTTCGTCATGGTGGGCGGTGTCACGGCCTTCGGCGCCGGCCATTGGAACGAGACGCCCTGGGAGAAGATCATCCCCGTCGAGATGGCGTTGGAGCATGACACGACGTTCGACCTCTTCAAACCGCTCATCCCGCCAGGCAGCGAGAACCACCCATTGCTGAAACTCTCCGACGACCCGGCTGAGAACCGCCAAATTTGGACCGACCGTTTTCCCTTGCTGGGCGGATTCAACCGCGTGGACCGGGCTAAGCCGGGCGCCGTGACGCTCCTGGTGCATCCGCACCTCACTACGAAGTACGGGCCGTGCGTCATTCTGGCGGCGCAGGAGATCGGCAACGGGCGTTCCATGGCGCTCACGACCGATACCACTGCGGTTTGGGGCTACGAATTCGAAAAGTATTGGGGCGAACCCGATCCGAACGGCAAGCCTTCGCCCGGTCTGCCGGGCAGTTTTCCTCCGCGCGACTCAGCCTCTGACAACCGGTATTATCGGCGCTTTTGGGCAAACGCCATGCGGTGGCTGGCGGCCAACAAGTTTGCCAGGGAACAACGAGGACTGCAAATCGCCTTGGAGCGGGATGAGGCGCTGCCGGGCGATTCGATCCCGGTAAGCGCGAGGCTTTTCGACGAAAAGGGGAACGCGGTCAGAGACGCGAAGATCGACGTGAGCCTGTTGCAAAATGAAAAGGTCCTCCAGGCTGTTCCCGCCTTCTGGAACCAGGCCAAGGCGGCATATTGCGCCGATGTATCGCCACCGGCGTCCGGTCGCTTCATAGTCCGGGCCGTGGCGCGACCGAAGAACAATCGACAGGCCGAGGCCAGGCAACTCCTGGTTTGTGAGAACCGGGACGTCGAGACCGGCGACCCTTGTTCGCGACCCGCGCTGCTCGCCGAAATCGCTCGCAACTCCGGCGGCCGGGTGCTGTCGTTGAATGGCGCGGTCACGAAGGCGTTTGGAGCCTCGGCTGCCGACAGATTCCACACGACCGAATACAAACGGGAGCCGTTGTGGGACACCTGGGTGTGGCTGGCGGCAATTCTCGGCCTGCTCACCGTGGAATGGGTCGTCCGGCGCCAGGGCGGTTTGGCATGACGTTTACTTTTAGACAGATGAAACCTGAACCTGAACCCAATCGCGGTGTGCGCCTTGTCCGGCCTGGCAGTTCGATTGCCCGCATCCAAGAGCGCCGGAGCATTTTGCGTTTGACTTGGATGCCGAGGCGCCGCCCTGCGCTGGTCTGTGGCGGGAGCCTGGCGGCACTCGTCTTGGCCTGCAACCTGATGGCGGCCGCGGCCGGAAGCAAGTACATCCCCATCGACCTCTCCCGTCACCTAACCTGCCCATGGG
>JBJKSV010000676.1:0-4140 GCA_046703605.1 Limisphaerales bacterium | reverse complement strand
AACGCGCCCAGCGCCTGGCCCAGATGGATTTCATGCAGATCATCGACGACCTCTCTCCGGAGGCCCTAAAGGACATACAGCGCGTGACCGGAGAGAAGCCGAAGGAGGAAGGCTGAGGGCGGGCGTTGTTCAACGGCACCCGCGCCGGGGTGGCCGCCCACGACGCCGGCGCCACGATCTTGTCACCTTGTGAGTCTGCCACTCAGCGTGCTCCTGAATTAGTCCGAGAAGACTGGGCGCCTGAAAAAGCTAAAAGATTCAGTTGACAAATAGATGCAAGGGGCTAGAGTAACCCTCAAATCCACAACGATATAAATGTGTTGGCCAGCAGGGCTGTGATGGTTTGCCCTGCCCCAACGAACCGGAGAATCTCTATGGCAAAAGCCAGCAGCCAGAAGTTTATCAACCGGAACCGGCCCCCGCGGGTTCACATCGAATACGATGTCGAGTTGTATGGGGCGGAGAAGAAGGTCGAATTGCCTTTCGTAGTCGGAGTTATGGCCGATTTGTCGGGGAAACCTGCCGAACCGCTGCCTGCGGTGGCGGAGCGGAAATTTCTCGAGATTGATGTGGACAACTTCGACGAGCGGCTTAAGGCCACCAAGCCGCGCGTAGCCTTTAGCGTTCCCAACACACTGACCGGCGAGGGAAACATGCAGGTGGAGATGACCTTCCAGAGCATGGACGACTTTTCGCCCGCGGCCGTCGCACGCAAGGTAGATGCGTTGAACAAGCTGCTCACCGCCCGAACGGAACTGTCGAACCTGCTGACCTACATGGACGGGAAGAGTGGCGCGGAAGAATTGGTCAGCAAACTGCTCACCGACCCGGCTTTGCTCCAATCCATGGCCTCCGCCCCGGCGCCTCAAGCAGCAAGCCCCGAATCCAAGTAAGCCTTAATCCAAACGTCTTATGGCCACCCCCGAAACCGCAAGCCAGGCCGCTCCCGCAGGCGCGCCCGCCCCAGTGGAGTTGACTGAGTTCGAGTCGCTCCTGCAAAAGGAATTCAAAGTCCAAACCGACACCGCCAAGCAGACCGCCGTCAAGAGCGCAGTCCAAACTTTGGCGCAACAAGCACTGGCGGCGACCGCGCTGATTTCCGACAACGTCATCCAGAGCATCGAGTCGATGATCGCCGAGCTCGACAAAAAGCTCTCCCAGCAGATCAGCCTCATCATTCACCACGAGGATTTCAAGAAGCTGGAGGGGGCTTGGCGCGGGCTGCACCATTTGGTCAGCAACACCGAGACCGATGAGATGCTCAAAATCCGCGTGCTCAACGTCTCCAAGAAGGAACTCTCCAATACCCTCAAGAAGTTCAAGGGAACCGCCTGGGATCAGAGTCCGTTGTTCAGGCGGCTTTACGAGGACGAATTCGGGACGCCCGGCGGCCAGCCCTACGGTTGTTTAATCGGCGACTACGCCTTCGACCACTCCGCGCCGGACGTGGAACTGCTCGGTGGCCTGGCCCAGATCGCCTCGGCCGCCCACGCGCCTTTCATCAGTTCGGCGGCGCCCCGGCTCTTTGGCATGGAATCGTGGCAGGAACTGAGCAATCCGCGCGATTTGACCAAGATCTTCCAGACGCCCGAATACGCCGCCTGGCGTTCCTTGCGGGATGCGGAGGACTCCCGTTATGTCGGCCTGACCATGCCGCGGTTCCTGGCGCGCATGCCCTACGGCTCCAAGACTAACCCGGTGGACGAGTTCGACTTTGAAGAGGATGTCGAGGGGGCCGACCATTCGAAGTACGTTTGGGCCAACGCCGCTTATGCCATGGGCACCAATATTACCCGTTCGTTCAAGCTCTACGGCTGGTGCTCCCGCATCCGCGGCGTGGAAAGCGGCGGCGTCGTAGAGGGTCTGCCGGTGCATACGTTCCCGACTGACGACGGCGGGGTCGATATGAAGTGCCCCACCGAGATTGCTATCACGGATCGGCGCGAGGCGGAATTGGCGAAGAGCGGCATGATGCCCCTCTCGCACTGGAAGAACACGGACTACGCGGTGTTCGTCGGCGCGCAGGCCTTGCAGAAGCCCGCACAGTACGACGACCCGGATGCCACGGCCAACGCCAACCTGGCCGCCCGCCTGCCCTACATGTTTGCCTCCTGCCGTTTCGCCCACTACCTCAAATGCATGGTGCGCGACAAATTGGGTTCGTTCAAGGAGCGGGCCGACATGGAGAGATGGCTCACGAACTGGATTAACCAGTTCGTCGATGGCGACCCTGCCAACTCCAGTGAATTGACCAAGTCTCAAAAGCCCCTGGCGGCGGCGGAGGTTGTGGTGGAGGAGGTCAAGGGCAATCCGGGCTATTACAGCGCAAAATTCTACCTCCGTCCGCACTACCAGTTGGAGGGATTGACCGTCTCGTTGAGGCTGGTCTCGAAACTTCCGTCCGGAAAGAAGTAAGGTTTCGGCCAAGAATCGCCCCGAAGGCGAGCGTGGCGGCCAGTGCTTGAGAGCAATTGGCGCGCCTTGGCCGCGATAGTCAGTCAACAAGCAACCTGCAGAGAATAGAAGGAGCAAAAAGTTATGGCTGTAGATATGTTCATGGTGATGGGGGACAAGATCAAAGGCGAGACCCAGGATAAGGAATTCAAGGGTTCGGGCGGGATCGATGTCCTGGCCTGGAGTTGGGGCATGACGCAATCCGGCACAACCCACATGGGTTCGGGAGGAGGGGCCGGCAAGGCGAACTTTCAGGACCTGTCCTTCACAAAGTATGTCGATAAATCCTCGACCGCCCTAATGAACCACTTGGCGCTTGGCTCTCACATCCCCGAGTGCAAGCTCACGTGCCGGAAGGCGGGCGAAGGCCAGCAGAAGTACATCGAGGTCACGATGAAGGAGTGTATTATCAGCAGCCTCTCCACCGGAGGGAGCGGAGGCGAGGACCGCCTCACCGAAAACGTGTCCTTGAACTTCGCGAAGGTCAAGTTCGAGTATTTCATGCAGGACGACAAGGGCACCACCAAGTCTGGAGGCGACCTGAACTGGGACATCTCGGCCAACGCCAAAGCGAGTTAGGGGCGGGTGGCGGAGCGATGGGAGCAGGCGGACGCGCTGGGCGCCGGGGGGGTGCTTGCGCTTGTTGCCGCTCAGTTATTGGCGCCGAGTCCGGGAGGCCGGTTCATGAGCACGCAGGGAACATTAAATGCGTTGGCGGAGCGGAGTCTCCGCGAAGGAAAACTGGAGCAGACGCTGGCCCAGCTTCAGGACCAAGTGCGCGCCAATCCTGCCGAGGCAGGGCTGCGCGTTTTTCTCTTCCAATTGTTCTGCGTGCTGGGCCAATGGGAACGGGCGCTGACCCAGCTTCAAGTCCTGGCTGGTTTGGACGCGAACTGCATGATGCTGGCGCGGATCTTTCAGCCGGTCATCCACTGCGAGGTGTTCCGCGCCGAGGTGTTTGAGGGCAAGCGGACCCCGGTTGTCTTGGGCGAGCCGCTGGAATGGATCGGACCGCTCATTCAAGCCAACGAATTGGCCGCGAAAGGCCAGGCTCAAGCGGCCCTCCAGTTGAGAGATAGGGCGTTCGAGGCTGCGGAAGCCACGCCCGGCAAAGTCAACGAGCAACCGTTTGAGTGGATTGCCGATGCCGACCAGAGGCTCGGCCCGATGCTCGAAGTCATTCTCGAAGGCCGTTACTACTGGGTTCCTTTCTGCCGTATCAAGCGGATCTACATGGAAGCTCCATCGGACCTGCGCGACTTGGTCTGGATGCCGGCTCAGTTTGTCTGGGCCAATGGCGGGGAGGCATCGGGGCACATCCCATCGCGGTATCCCACCAGCGAAAGTCAAACCGATGATGCCTTGCGATTGGGCCGCAAGACCGATTGGCGGGACTTGACCGAGGGTTATTCCATAGGGTTGGGCCAGCGCCTCCTTACCACTGACAGCGCCGAGTATCCGCTGCTGGAGTGCCGGACAATCGACCTGCTGCCTCCAAGCCCGCAGCCTCCTCAAACCGACCCGGCGGCTCCCGGGTCTTACTGAAACGTGCGTGGGATTGAACATATCGATGCGGGTAGGGCGCGTCGCTCCGTGCGCGCCGCCAACGGTGCCGCCAAGCCCCGGCGCGCACGGGGTGACGCGCCCTACCCGCGATTGTCGCCCATGCCACCTTCTGCTCAGTAA
>JBJKSV010000675.1:0-2629 GCA_046703605.1 Limisphaerales bacterium | reverse complement strand
CACGCCTACAGCCCGATCTTCATTGCCGGCTTGAATTTCTGGCAAGGCGGCTCGGGCAATTACTGGGGCCACAACGCCATCCTGCGCATCCGGCCGTTCATCGAGCATTGCCGGCTTCCCCGGTTGCCGGGCCGGGAACCGCTAGGCGGCTCGATCCTGAGTCATGATTTCGTCGAGGCGGCCTTCATGCGCCGTGCCGGTTGGCGAGTCTATCTGGCGAGTGAATTGCGCGGCAGCTACGAAGAAATGCCGCCTTCGCTGATCAGTTACGCCGCCCGCGACCGGCGCTGGTGCCAGGGCAACCTCCAACACGCCCGGCTGCTGTTCACGCCGGGATTGCATCTCGTCAACCGGCTGCATTTGAGCCTGGGGGTGATGTCCTATCTCTCGTCGCCGCTGTGGATGCTGGTGCTGCTCCTCACGACGATTGAAGGGCTCAAGGAAACGCTGATGAAGCATCCCTATTTTGCCAAGGGCCACTCGCTGTTTCCCATCTGGCAAGTCTCCGTGGAACGGCAGTCCATCGTGCTGTTTCTGGTCGTCATGGGGATGCTGATTCTGCCGAAGTTGCTGAGCGTGGCGCTGCATCTGCGCCGGCGCGGACGGCGGGCGGAATTTGGCGGTGGACCGCGGCTCCTCTTGAGCACAGTCGTCGAAACGCTCTTCTCCGCCCTACTGGCGCCGATCCTGGCGCTGTGGCAATCGCGGTTCGTCATCGGAATCCTGATGGGCAAGAACGTCAAATGGGAAGCGCAGGACCGGGGCGACGTGGGAACGACCTGGGGCGAGGCGTGCCGACGACACACGGCCAGCACCGCGCTCGGGTTGGTGTGGGGTGGGATGTTGTGGCTGACGGTGCGCAAACTCTTCTGGTGGCTTTCGCCGGTGCTCGCGGGCTTTGTGCTGGCCATCCCGATCTCGGTCTGGAGCAGCCGCACTCGGGCGGGTGACTGGGCTCGCGCCCGCGGATTGTTCCTCACGCCGGAAGAAGTGAGTCAGCCGGAGATCCTGCGGCAACTCCATACGGAACTCGCGCGGGCCCCAAAGCGCCCGTGGGCCGGGGACCGCGACGGCCTGGCCTGGGTGGTGGAAGAACCGGCGGTCTGCACCGTTCACCTGGCTTTGGTGCGACCCGCGCCGGAGCCGCCCGACCCACTCCAGCGCCACTACCTCAAAGGGCTGTGCCTCAAGGTTCGTCTTCGGGGGCTGGCCTCGCTCACGGCGGTGGAGAAAAGGCAGTTGCTCCTGGATGCGGATTCGGTCCGCGCCTTGAGAAGCGAACTGGCGACGTCTCCGCCCGGCGCGCCCAGCGCCAACTCCGCGACACCGGTGGGCGAGCGTGCGTGAACAGTTCGGTTCGCGGTTGAAGCGGACGTTCATGGTTTCCGCAACGCGTGATGCGTGAAGTCAGTCTGAGCCTCACGTCACCTCTTGTCATTTTTGGCGGTGCTGGGGGATCGAATGTCCGATTTTGCCTGCGAACTGGTGGTGCGGCCCGGCGGTCGGCATATTCCGGTGCAAATTCGCAACAGCGGCCAAATCTCCTATCGCGGGCAGCCGGCGTATTTGATGAACCTGAGTTTGGGGCGCGACCTCTCGGCGGCGCCAGCGGCGGAGTTGACGGACGAGGAGCCGCTGGCGGGCAACGCGGGAGCGGCGGACGAATCTGCCGCCACCCCTGCTCCCGAGGCTTCTGCATAGGGAGACAGGAAGCGACCCGACACCGAGAACTTCGAAGCCTAACCCGTGCTCGCTTGGCCACGGTTGGGATTGCGCTCGCCTTCACGGCCGCGCTGGGGTCAGTGGCAGGCGTCGCGTTGGCGCAGACCGCGCCGATGGGTTTCTCCCGTGTTGGCAAATCGGTGACAGCCGCATTTCGACGCAGGTTAGTGTGAATCGCCGGTTCTATGGTCTGAATTGATCTGATGCTCGATTTCCGAGTCGAGTTCCGCGCCGAGGAGCAAGACAAACGCGCTCAGGTAGAACCACATGAGCAGGATGACCACCGCCCCCAGCGAACCGTAGATCTTATTATAGGTCCCGAAATGGGAGACGAAGCACGAAAACAGCAGTGACGCACCGATCCACACGGCCGTGGCTAGGGTACTGCCCCAGGTGACCCACTTCCACTTGGGTCGCTCGCGACTCGGACCGTAGTGGTACAGCAGAGAGAGGCCGCCCGCGAACAGGCCGATGAGCAGGGGCCATCGAACGACGGACACAACACTCCGCGAGGCTTCATTGACCCCTACCCAGCGCAAGACGGCCGGCAAAAAGACAATCGTTCCCACGGCGACCATTGCAGTGAACAGGGCCGCCATCGTCAGCGCCAGGGCGAACAGATTGAAGCGGACCAGACTGCGGCGCTCCTCTTGATCATAAACGATGTTCAATGCCTGGAGGATCGCTTTCATCGCGTAGGATCCACTCCACACCGCGAAAAGCAGACCGGAGATCGCCCCGAAGCTCACCAAGTTGGAACCACTGGCAATGGGTTTCAACTGGGCTTCGAGGATCTGCTTGGCGCCAGCCGGGATGACCGAACCCAAGGCGTTGAGTTGCTGTTGGACGACGGCGGGGTTGAGAATCAATCCGCAAACCGAAATGAGAGCGATCAGCCCAGGAACGA
>JBJKSV010000674.1:0-3034 GCA_046703605.1 Limisphaerales bacterium | reverse complement strand
CTGTCCTTGACCTCGCTGCGCTTGCCGAACAGCGCGTCGGCCTCGTCGAAAAACAAAATCGCGCCGCCATCCTCCGCCGCGTCGAACAATCGGCGGAGGTTCTTTTCCGTCTCGCCGATGTATTTGTTGACGACTTGGCTCAGGTCAATCCGGTAGAGGTTCAGCCTCAGTTCATTGGCAATCACCTCGGCCGCCATCGTTTTGCCGGTGCCGCTTTCACCGGCGAAGAGCGCGCTGATGCCGAAGCCGCGGTTCATCTTTCGCTCGAAACCCCATTCGTGATAGACGCGATTGCGCTGAGCGGCTTGCGCGGCGACTTGTTTGAGTAACTCGGTTTCCGTCTGCGGCAGCACCAGATCGTCCCAAGTCACCTTTGGTTCCAGCCGCTGGGCGAGGGCATCCAGCCGAGGGCGTTCGCTGGCGCGGCACACGTTCCACGCGACTTCGGCGAGCGGTTGGCCGTGGCTGGCGGCTTCCGCGTGCGCCTGCCGGGCCAGGATTTCGATGCTGGGCAGGTTGAGGCTAAACTGCGACACCAATCGCGCGGGCGCGTCTGCGGCGTCGGCGCCCAACGCGCTCGTCCAGGCAGCCTGCTGCTCGGCGGCAGTTGGCTTGGACAAGTCCACAACCTGGGCGGCACGGCCAAGCTGTGGATTGAACTCACGGATCCCGATGAAAAAAATGCCTTCGCTGCGCGAGAGAAAGCGGCCGAGCGCACCGGCCCGTTCCGCCTCGGAACTGCCAAGGTCTTCGGCATCAAAGTAGAGCGCCAGCGGCAGCAACCGGCTTTCACGCTGCCAGAGCCGCGCGAGCATTTCCAGATCCGCCGGCGCGTTGGGCAGCATCTCGGGGTTCAACCGGCACAGCCGGCGGTTGAGCTCGTTGGCGACGTGAAACGCGACGAGTTGCTTGCTCAAAGGATCGGGCCCCGTCAGTTGCATCACCGGCAGCGGCCCGGAGCCTGCCTGCTCCCATGTTTGGAGAATGAAATCCGCCCGTTCGATTTGAGAATGCCCCAGGCTTGTGGGACCTGGCACCGGCTCCAGCGTGGAAAAGAACGGCGACAGCCGGTCGTCGAGATAATTCAAGCCCTTCAAGTAATTGACGATCCGTTCGTCCGCGCGCAGCGGGCTGGTTGTAAGGGGTTGGGCTCCCGGCTGATGAATTTCGATCAGCCGCCAATACCGCAATGGCCGCCCTGGCGCCAGCGCTTCCCAGGCGGGATTATCGAACAGCGCCATCGCGAGGGCGAATGTCGGGAAACTCTTTTGCGGATCATCTTGGACCTGAGCGCAGAGACTTGGAATGCGAGTATCCAGTTCCTGCGCGGCGCAAAGCAGCAAAACCCTCTGTTCAAAAGACGAAAGTCCCAAGCGTTCGCCCAGCATGTCCATCGCCCATGGCATCGGTTCCGGCCCGCTCGGGGCGTCCGCCGCACGCGGTTCCGGCGCCGCGGAGGGCTTGGACGCGGTGGGCGGTGGAGCCGCGGAGGTTGCTTGCGCGAGCCCTGCGTCAGCCGGTTTTTCCGCAGGCGCCCGCAACAACTTTTGCAGAATTGTCCGCGTCATTGTTGGCGGCGCCGGCGACGGACCTGGCGCCGTGGCCCTGCGCGTGGGCGTTGGCGTCGAGCTTCCCGCTGGTGGCACTGCCGGATGGCTGGCCGCACGCGTCAGGCGTTCGCGCAATTCCGCCAGTGCGGATGCCAAGCGGCGCGTATTGTTTTCCTGCCATTGCTCTGAAGCGTTCATGCAGGAAATAGAACCGTTTGCTGGGCCAGCACCGGTTTGGGCGGCACGCCTTGGCCTTGGAACTGCATGCTGTCCACGCCATCCACGCGCAGGCGCACGACTGCCGGCCCCGCCGGGGGACTGGCAACGGTGAACTGCAGCGGATCCGTGTCAAGCGCGCGGAAATTCCCCGCGACGTCCCGGTCGGGCAGAGCAAGAAACGCGGCTTGATGGAGCAACACCACAGGCGCGGGCGTCACCGTCACGACCACGTTACCGTCGCCGTCGCGCGGGCTGGCCGTAATTGCGGAGATCTGGGGCGCGAAGGGCACAGGCAATGAATTGGTGCCACGTGTCACGCCCCCGGTCGTCATGATGACCGTCACGGAATAGATCCCAGCGACCCATTTGCTTGCGTCCGCCGTAGCGTTTGGAATCGGAACCTTAATTTCGCCCGGGCGATTTGGAATCAACGACACCGGCAAATCGGGCACGCTGGACTGCAAATGCTCATTGATCAAGCGGACAACCAGGCTCTCGCCACCTAGGTTCCGTCCGCGCAGTGTCAGAACGGTGCCCAGCCGCGCACTCGGATACGAGGGCAAACGCAACCGCGCGGTATCGTCGTCGCCTTCGCCGACGTGCCAACTGTCAAGCTGGGGGAATGGTCCAAGTTGCGTTTCAACGCCGGAGTCGTTTTGGCCGCCCTGCAAGACCCGCAACGCGGCAAGAACCGGTTCTTCGCTCTCAATGGTCACAACCGTAGCCTTGTAAGCCACCGACAACACGTATGGCACCTGATAGAAAATGGACCAGATCCGCGACAATTCGTCGAGTGTGAGCGGTTGCTGCGTGAACTTGACCTGCTCCACGGCATCGGCGAGGTTCGAACCGCTCATATTGTCGCCGTTGTCGTCCTTGCTCACCGCGAGAATGCGATCGCGCGTCAGTCCTGGCTCGGCCAACAGGCTGCTGACCACGGCGCCGAGCATGCGTTGTGGCTCGAACTTGGAATCGTCGCCGTAAAAGCTCATCAGGTAATGCAAGTCGAGCGCGCTCGTAGGCCGGCTCACGACCTGGCCTTGTGCGTTGCGCGTGGGCAGGTCGGAATTCCGCAGGGCGGCATTGGGCGTGACCTGATACAAAAAGACATCCACTCACGCCGTCTTGCTGCCCGACGGGGGTCGCTGCGTCACTGCGCTGGAACTGTCCACGGCGCCTTTTACCGCCGTGTCGAGAATTTGCGCCAGCGCCTTGGTCACGGTCGCTACCGCCAGATAGTTGCTCATCTCGGTCCTCCTTCCGCG
>JBJKSV010000673.1:0-7083 GCA_046703605.1 Limisphaerales bacterium | reverse complement strand
AACCTTGCAAATGACGGTCGATTGTCGAGGCGAAGGGGCCAAACCGAGCCAACCAAGGAATACACGGAGCACACGGAAAGAGGCGATTGGCCATGGGCTCATGGCGTGGAATTCCGTCTCCCCCGGGCGATTTGCCGCCCTGCTCGTTGCCCTTTTTCTGTATTCCGTGGTCCTCTCCCTCTCTCGATGCATTCCCTGGTCCCTTGGGCCGGCTCCCTAAGCGATGGTTACATCTTTACTCAAATAGACATCCTGGATGGCGTTGAGGAGTTCGATGCCCTCTTTCATCGGGCGCTGGAAGGCCTTTCGTCCCGAAATCAGGCCCATGCCTCCGGCGCGCTTGTTGATGACGGCGGTGAGAACGGCATCCTGGAGGTCTCCGCTGCCCTTGGAGGCGCCGCCGCTGTTGATCAAGCCGGCGCGGCCCATGTAGCAATTGGCGACCTGGTAACGGCAGAGGTCGATCGGATGGTCGCTGGAAAGTTCGGTGTAAATGCGCTCGTCGTACTTGCCGTAGGAGGCGCCCTGGTTCATCGCTTTGAAGCCGCCGTTGTTCTCTGGCAGCTTCTGCTTGATGATATCGGCCTGGATGGTGACACCCAGGTGATTGGCCTGGCCGGTCAGATCGGCCGAGACATGGTAGTCTTTGTCTTTCTTGAAGGCGCTGTTTCGCAGGTAGCACCACAGCACCGTAGCCAGGCCCATCTCATGCGCCATGGCAAAGGCCTGGGCGATTTCCACAATCTGGCGCCCGCTCTGGTCCGAGCCAAAATAGATGGTCGCCCCAACAGCCGCCGCCCCCATATCGAGCGCCTGCTCGACCGTGCCAAACAGAATCTGGTCAAATTTGTTCGGATAGGTCATCAGCTCGTTATGGTTGATTTTGACAATGAACGGAATCTTCGGCGCGTATTTCCGCGCCACCGCTCCTAGCACGCCAAAAGTCGAGGCGACAGCATTGCATCCGCCTTCAACGGCCAGTTTGACAATATTCTCCGCGTCGAAGTAATCCGGGTTCTTGGCGAAACTTGCCCCGCCCGAATGCTCGATGCCCTGGTCCACAGGCAGGATTGAGACGTAGCCCGTGCCGCCCAAACGCCCGTGACCGACGATCCGCTGGAGGTTGCACAGGACCCGGTTGTTCCGGTCGGAGACCGAGTAAATGCGCTCAACCACATCCGGTCCGGGCAGATGGAGCCGTTGCTTGGAGATCTTGGGGTTTTTAAAATTGAGGAGGGACTCGGCCTTATCGCCGAGCCATTGTGCGATTGAACTCATAATGTCTCAGTGTCCTTATTGGTATTTTTTTTCAAATGCGCCTGTTGAAATCGTGGCAGGCCTATCCTTTCTGGGGGTGGCTTTGCGGAGGTCCCAACACGGCGCATTCATTGTACGGGGATTCGTCCAGGACGCCACATCCAATTCCGCTGCGAGGAATAGTATCCGTCTGGCTTTTGGAAGGCATTAGCCCACAGCTTTCAGACGCGGGCAGGCTGCGGAGTCCTCTGGGCGCCGCATTGCCATTAAGATTGAAGGACTTTGGAGGCGGATCGCGTTCGGGTGAGCAACCCTGAGGGCTTGGCATTTTTTGCCGTCACCCGGCCAAAAGCCGTGTCGTTTTTGGTTGCAATGAATGGTTGCGGGCTGCCGTTTTGGGGTTATTGTTGAAACATGGATTGGCAGCAATGGGCGTCTTTGATCATAGTTGTCGCCGCGGCGGGCTTGCTGGTGCGGGGCAGATTTGGCAGACGCAAGTTCAGTTTCCAACGGGACACGCATTGCGGTTGCTCCGGCCGTTCTGAGCCGGGGCCGCAAACTTCGATTGTGTTCCATGCCCGCAAAGGGGCGCGTCCGGAAGTCGTGGTGAAGATGAAATGAGACGCGCGAGGGGTGCGGATTGTGCGTGAGAGAAAGCGTTTTTGGTGAGAAGGCCATGTGCAAAGTGAGTTCGTCGGTGCATTTTGTGACACGTTCGGCCGGGAGCGTGCGTGACGGGGCCGCTAAGGCCCATTGGGTGCCAAACACCGACGTGTACGCGACCGACAGCGGTTTGGTGGTGAAGGTGGAGCTGGCGGGCATGCGCAGCGACCATCTGGAGATCACTGTCGAAGGCAATCGCCTGCGCATCAGCGGGAACCGGCCGGACGGCTGCCGCGCGGCCAAATGCAATTTCCTGGTAATGGAGATCAATTACGGCCCGTTCGAGAGCGAGTTGGAGCTGCCCTCAGGTTATGATCTTGGCTCGGCCAAGGCGGCCTATCTGAACGGGTTTTTGCGCATCGACGTGCCTGTGGCGCAACGCACGCCTCAATGCACAAAGGTGCCCATCGCCGAGGGAGATTCATCTCTTGCGTGAACTTTTGCGGGCGGGCGGCATCTAATTGACGGATGGCGCTATCATGACGATGCCCGAAACCAGTGAATTTGTCAGCATTCTTGGCGCTTCTGAACCTTCGGAAGCCCCCGTGAATGTTTCCTCCAGTTCGCTCCCTGAGCTGCTGCCGATTCTTGGGCTTTCGGATATTGTGGTTTTTCCCGGTCTGGTGGCGCCGCTGCTGGTTGAGACCTCGCAGAGCACAAAGCTCATCGATGATGTGGTTGGCGGAGACCGGTTACTGGGGGTGGCCCTCCAACGCAACGCCGAGGCGGAGAATCCGTTGCCCCACGAGATGCATGACGTGGGCTGTGCCGCGCTGGTTAAGAAGATGTTGAAGTTCCCGGACAACACTGTCCGGGTGCTGGTCGAGGGCCTGTGGCGGATTCGCATCACCAATTACAAGGACGTGCAGCCGTACCTCACCGCCCATTTCGAGCTGCTCAAGGACGTCAAGGAGGACTCGGTCGAACTCATGGCGATGATGCGCAACGCCCAGGCGCAATTTCAGGAAATCGTCAAGCTCTCTCCGGCTCTTTCGGACCAGGTCAAGATTGCCGCCCTTAATACCGAGGACCCCGGCCAGTTTACCGACCTGGTCGCGGTGAACTTGAACCTGGAGCTCTCGGAGCGCCAAACCCTCCTTGAAACGGTGGCTGTCAAGGAGCGCCTCACCCGGCTGCTGCCGATGCTCAACCGCGAGCAACAGGTGCTGACACTCAGCTCCAAGATCCAGACCGAGGTCGCCACCTCGATCTCCAAGACCCAGCGCGATTTCTTCCTGCGCGAACAAATGCGCGCCATCCAGCGTGAACTGGGCGAGTCCGACCCCAACGCCAGCGAAGTGCGGGCTTTGCGGGAGAAGCTCGAGCAGAGGCCGATGCCGGAGGAAGCCCGGCAGGTCGCCTCCCAGGAATTGGACCGCCTCCAGCAGATGCCTCCCGCCGCTGCGGAGTATGCTGTCACCCGTCATTATCTGGATTGGATACTGAATCTCCCCTGGCTGAGCGAAACCGAGGACAAGATTGACCTGGCCGAAGCGGAGCTGATCCTCAACAACCAGCATTTTGGCCTGACGAAGGTCAAGGACCGCTTGCTGGAATTCCTGGCTGTCATCAAGCGCCGCAAGCAGATCAAAGGCCCTATTCTTTGCCTGGTCGGCCCCCCCGGCGTCGGCAAAACCTCTCTCGGACGGAGCGTGGCCGAGGCCCTGGGGCGGAAATTCGCCCGCATTGCCCTGGGCGGCATGCGGGACGAGGCAGAGATTCGGGGCCATCGGCGCACCTACGTGGGGGCGCTGCCCGGCCGCATTATCCAATGCCTGCGCCGGGTCGGCAGCCGCAACCCGGTCGTGTTGTTGGATGAGTTGGACAAGGTGGGCGCTGATTTCCGGGGCGACCCGGCCTCAGCGTTGCTGGAGGTCCTCGACCCGGCTCAGAACCACACGTTTACCGACCACTACCTCGATTTGCCTTTTGACCTCTCTCGAGTCCTGTTTATCACCACCGCCAACTGGCTGGACCCGGTGCATCCGGCCCTTCGGGACCGGCTCGAAGTGATCGAGTTGCCCAGTTACACTGAATCCGAGAAGCTCCAGATAGCCAAGCGCCACCTGGTGCCGCGCCAGTTGGAGGAACACGGCCTTTCCAAACAGGAGGTCAGGTTCCGGGATACGGCCCTGCGCTCGCTCATCCACGACTATACCCGCGAGGCGGGCGTGCGGCAATTGGAACGGGAGATTGCCGCCCTCGCTCGGAAAGCCACCCGCCAACTCGTGACCAACGGCCATGTCCCTAAACCGCTGGTGCTCGGCGCAGACTCCCTCCCGCACTACCTGGGCGCCGCGCGGTTTGTCAATGAGACCGCCGAGGCGATCAAGGAATATGGCATTGCCACCGGCCTGGGCTGGACGCCCGTGGGGGGAGAAATCCTGTTCATTGAGGCGACTCGGATGCCGGGCAAGGGCAGTCTCCTGCTCACCGGCTCCCTGGGCGAGGTCATGAAGGAGAGCGCACAAACCGCCCTGAGCTACCTCAGAAGCCAAGCCATCTCGCTGGGAATTGACCTCTCGGACTACGGCCAATACGACATTCACATCCATGTGCCGGCCGGGGCCACCCCCAAGGACGGCCCCAGCGCCGGAGTCACCGTCGTCGTCGCCCTGGCATCGCTCCTTTCTCGCCGCCGCGTTCGGTCGGATGTTGCCATGACAGGTGAAATCAGCCTGCGCGGGCGCGTCATGCGCGTGGGAGGCATTAAGGAGAAAGTCCTGGCCGCCGCTCGTTTTGGCATCAAACAGATCATTCTGCCGGGCCAGAACCAGGCGGACTGGACCGAGGCGCCCGAAGAGGTGCGACGCAGGCTGAGGGTCCATTTCATCCAGCACATCTCCGAGCTTCTGCCCTTGGCCTTGCACACCCGATAACCACCCCTTCGCGGTAGAATCCACATGCTCAGCTCTCATCCGCCATCCCGCCTTCGAATTCGCGGCTCTCGGCCTGCGGTCCCGGCCGACCCGCGCCTGGCCCGAGTATTTCACGGGGGTAGGGCGCGCAGTCCTCTGTGCGCCGCAACACACGGCGACCCCACAAAGTCGCGACATCGGGGCTTTTGGAACAAGCCCTGCTTCTTCCTGGCTTTGCTCCTGTTGCCGGCCACATCCTCGCTCGCACAACACTCCGGCCTGCGTCTGCCGCCTCCGGCCAGGACACCCGAGAATGCGCGGCGCGGCCAGGAACTTGTGGCCGACTTGCTCTCGCGCCAACCGGTTCAAACGACAAATACCGGCATCATCCGAATTCGCACCCCTGAGGGCAACGAAACCCGGACCCCGTTTCGGTCCGAGATTTACAGGACCCCGAGCAACTGGGTCAGTATCTACCAACTCCTTCCCTCTCCAGGCACTCCCAAGCCCGCCAAACTGACCATTATTCATTCCGATCACCTTCCCAACCGCTATCTGCTCAGTCATTCCGGCGAAGGGGTCTCGGTTCATGGACCCCAGGTGCTCGCCCGAAATGAAACCATGAGGCCCTTCGCCGGTTCCGATTTCTGGATTGCGGACCTGGGTCTGGCGTTTCTGCATTGGCCCCAGCAATACCTGGTCAAAAAGGAAATGCGGCGCGGCCAAATGTGTGACAAGCTCGAAAGTATCAACCCCAATCCCGCTCCTGGCGCCTACTCCCGCGTCGTCTCGTGGATTGACATCGATTCGGGTGGCATCCTGCACGCCGATGCTTATGATGCTCAAGGCCGGCTTCTCAAGGAATTTGATCCGACGCAATTGCAGAAGGTCAACGGCCAGCGCGAATTAAAGGAGATGGAGATGCGCAACCACCAAACCGGCTCGCATTCCTGGATCGACTTTAACCTCACACGGTAGCCTTGCACCGGTGGCCAACACCGCACTTCCGCTTGCCTGGGGGCACTGTGCCGGAAGGGGGGGTAAGAAGCCTTGCAGGAGAACTCGCGATTCCTGAAGAACGTTGCAGCGTCTTGAGGGTTTCTCCAATGCAATCCGCACATAGATATGTGGGGCATGCGCCAGTGTCGCCACATTCCAATTGCCAAGGGGCTTTAAAGAAGTTATGACATCAAGCCGGAGAATCTATGGCACCCTGGCGCGGATCCGTTTTGCTCGCCAGTTCCCTGTTGGGAACCGTGGCGTGCGCGTGTTTTGCTGGCCCCCAGATCCTGCCACCGGCGGCGGTGGCCCGCGAATTCGACCAGCGCGACTGGCGGCATGAACACGGGCTGCCGGTTAACCGGGTGTGGGCGATTCTCCAAACGCGTGACGGGTACATCTGGGTTGGGACGCAGCGGGGCCTGGCCCGATTCGATGGACTGAACTTCACGGTGTTCGACCATGTCAATACGCCGGCGCTGGTCGAGGATGATTGCCGGAGCCTGGCGGAGGATTCCGAGGGGAACCTCTGGATCGCGACGCGGGACGCCGTCGTTCGCAAATCGGGCAACCGCCTTACGCGCTTTGCCAGGAACCGGGAACTGCCTATCCGCGGCTACCCACCAATTTGTCCGAACAGCGCGGGAGGCGTCTGGACAGCGGGAAAGGGGTGGGTGGGCCGGATTTGTGGCGCGACAATAAAGCGGTGGAACCTGGGGCCGGCGCCTTCCTTGGCCTATGTAACGCCGACCGTGCTTGAGGAAGACGCTGCGGGGAACCTATGGCTCGGAAGTCGGGATGGCCTGTTCCAATTCAATATCGCGCGGAAGAGCGTCGAGCAGGTCGGAACCAACACTTGGTTTGGCAGCCTCCCGGTGTTCGGCTTGTGCCCAGGAGACGGCGGTGAGGAATGGGTGATCTACGCGGCGTATATTCCCACGCCGGGGAAGCGCGCTCCCCGAATCTGGCTGGGCTGTATCAAGGATGGCCGCTGGCTCAAGTCTCCCGCTCGTGACCAGGCCGACATGCGGCCAGGATTTGGGCGGTTCTTGAGCCGAGATGCCTCTGGCGCATTATGGTTCACCGGAGGCGACGGAGGATTGTATCGCTGGAAGGAAGGACAAATCCAGTTCCTGTCCTTCCCACCAGGCGACGCGAGCGAAAGTGCCCTGTGCGCTTGCGCGGACCGCGAAGGCAGCTTGTGGATCGGCCTGGACAACGGGGGCCTCCAACGCTGGACGCCAAAGAAGTTTCTCAATTACGGTACGGCGGAGGGAGTTGCTCAGGACGACATCTGGAACATCTG
>JBJKSV010000672.1:0-5152 GCA_046703605.1 Limisphaerales bacterium | reverse complement strand
ATGGGGTTAGGGCGCGTGGTCGGGGCGGCGCCGCAACACCAGGGTGTTATCGCCCCTGATATACCGGTTAGGGCGCGCGGACCCCGGCGCGCCGCAACACCAGCGAGGTATCCCGCCCAGATATACCCGGGTAGGGCGCGCCGTCCTCGGCGCCCCGCAATACCAACGGGATGTCCCGCTCAGGACTGCGGTTTGGCGGCCGGGCCGGCAAAGGTTTTCAGGATGAGCTGCGCCAGGGCATTCACGATGAGTGTGACGCCCAGCAGGACCAGACCCAGCTCGAAAAGCGTGCTCAGAAGAACCGTGCCGGGCAGGGCCTCGCCGAATTCATTGGCGATCTCACTCGAGAGCGTCTGCCCGGAGCCGAAAAGCGACGCCACAATCTGCGGCGAATTCCCAATGACCATCGTGACCGCCATGGTTTCTCCAAGGGCACGCCCCAGGCCGAGAACCACGGCGCCGAACAGGCCCTTTTTGGCGTAGCTGAGCACGGCGATGCGTGTGACTTCCCAGCGCGTCGCCCCCAACGCATAAGCGGCCTCCCGCTGGAGACCGGGGACGGAGCGGAGGATTTCCCGCGAGACCGACGTCACGATGGGAATCACCATGATGGCCAGGATGACCCCCGCCGAGAGGATGCAGTAGGGAAAGATGGTTCCGCGAAAGATCGGCAGAAAACCTAATATCTTCTGCAAGTGCGGGTAAATATGTTCACTAAGCCAGGGGGCCATGACGCTCAATCCCCAGAAGCCCAAAATCACGCTCGGAACCGCTGCCAGCAACTCGATGAGCGTAATGACTGGTTGCCGGAGCCAGGGCGGCGCCAACTCCGTCAGAAACAGCGCCGCGGCAATGCTGATCGGCACCGCAATGAGCAACGCAATCGCCGATGTCACCAGCGTCCCGTAAATGAATGGCAGCGCGCCGAATTCCTGTTTCGGCGGGTCCCATGCAGTGCTGATCAGGAAATGCCAGCCAAACCGATGCATGGCCGCGCGCGACCCGATGGCGAGCTGCCAACCGATGGCGCCGATGAGGCCAAAGACAGCCAGCGCCATCAATAGCGTCAGCCATTTGAACACATGATCGCCTGCCGCCGCGCCGCCGCGCTTGGGCTTCCACAGACCGGGCCGGATAGGAGCTGTTTCAGACACGGACTACCTTAGCACCACCCACGATTTGCGCCAGGCAACACCAGCGAGCCGGCGCTCAGACCACGCGTTCTCATCAGCGACCGTTGAGAATTGTGAATTAAGAATTGAGAATTTCAAATTGAGTTCCGATTCCGAGTCTGTCATAGCGGCAGTAGCTCTGAAACAGCTACGCAACTTATAATTCTTAATTCTCAATTCTCAGTTAAGAACCCGGCCTGTTACAGCATGCTTTCGGAGGCGAGGGGATAGCGGCCGCGGCGCTGAACACTCAGAAACTGATGCTGTCCAGCAGCTTTAGCTCTCTGTCCTGGACGTTTTTGGGCAAAGGGGCGTAATCAAGCTGCGGACTGATCTCTTGCCCCTGAGTGATGGCCCATTTTAAGAAGGCGACCAGTTTCTTGCCCCGCTGCGCGTCTTCCTGGTGCTGATAAACCAAAACCCAGCTCACGCCGGCAATCGGATAGGCGTTCGTGCCAGGAGGATTCACCATTGAAAACCTGAAATCGGCCGGGATGTGGGCCGTGGCGAGGGCGGAACTGACCGTGTTAGGAGAGGGGGCGATGTAGTTGCCGGCGGCGTTCTTCACCTCGGCATAGGGCATGTGATTCTGGATGGCATAAGCCAGCTCGACGTAGCAGATCGAGCCGGGCAATTGGCGGACGTAGCCCGAAACGCCCTCGCTGCCCTTGCCGCCCTGTTCGTCGGCAGGCCATTTGACCGACACGTCCTTGCCGATCTGCGACGCCCACTGGGGACTGACGCTGGAGAGATAGTCGGTAAAGATGTACGTGGTGCCGCTGCCCTCGGTTCGATGCACCGGGACAATGTCCTGGTTAGGCAATGGCACTCCAGGATTTTGCTTGGCAATGGCCGCAGCGTTCCATTTCTTGATCTTGCGCAGGAAGATGTCCGCGATGGTCGGGCCGTCGAGCTTGAGCTTGGGGTTGCCCTGGAGGTTATAGGCAATCGCCACCCCGCCGGCCACAATGGGAATGTGGAGGATCTTGCCCGGGGCAGTGGCCATGGCCTGATCGGTCATGGGGGCATCGGACGCGCCGAAATCCACCGTCCGGTTGAGCAGGTCGCGCTGGCCTCCCCCCGAGCCTACGGAATCGTAGTTGAAGTGAACCGCCGGGTCCACCTTGGATTGATAGACCGCAAACCACTTGGTGAAAGCGGGATAATCGAAGGTTGAGCCGGCGCCATTGATGAGGATTGGGGCCTTGGAATTCTCCTGCTTGGAACAGCCGGCGAGCGCCAGAACCGCACTCGCGGCCAGCAGCTTCAAAATCAGGTTCTTCATGATGCGTCCTTTGTAGCTTTCTATGTCGCTTCGTATTGGTTTAACTGTCAAAATCTCAAGGTCAGGTCCAACTGGAGCAGGTGATAATTTCGAATGGGATTAAGAATCGGCAGGTCTGGGTTGTTGCCGCCGGTGCCCAGCGCGTCGTTGATGCGGTTCGCATACGCATAAGTGAATGTGCCTATCAAGTTGTCCGTCAGGCCATACTGAATCCCCGCGGCGACGCCTTCCAGGTTGGCCCGCCCCTCGAACAAATCAGAATCTATCAGATTAACATCGACCGCGTATTGTTCAATGTGCTGCCAATAAGCGCGGATGTCCCAGGTATGCTTGAAAGCATGCCCCCGGCGGCCGTGACCGAAATCACCGAACCCAAGTCCAAACTGGTAGGCCATGTTTTGGTCAGTGAAGGGGTGAGGCAGGGCAACAGGGCTGCCCTGGGTCGCGGCAAAGGCCGCATCGGCCCGGTCTTGACCATAAAAATTATAGGCAAAATCGCCGAAAGCGCGCGCATTGTAGCCGCCGACCTTGACGTTAAACTGCGCGGGAACCTCCAGGACCAGGAGATCATTGATCCCATTCTGGTTGACCGCCGGGGCGTTGTTCGGGTTCAAGCCTTTCAGGCCCTCGCCGGTATAGGGCTTGTTGAGGCCATTCCCTGAACCGGTTGCCGTGTAATTGTAAACAACCGGGGCGATTTTCGCCGACATATCCTTGGAGACCTTTGCGTCCGCCCCGACCTGCCAGCCCAACAGGAAAGTGTCGCTCGAGGGCGTAGCCAGGTCCGGGTTGGTGTCCTGGTAAAGGAATTGGCCGAAATTCGCAAACAGCCCCACCGGCCCCACAGGGTAGCGGAACTTCTCAACCGCCCCCTCCGGGTTGATGTCGGGGTCCCAAATCATTGAAGTGACATCCAGCGGCATCGGCATCCTGCCTACCGTCATTTCATACCAGTCCACAGGCCGCCAACCGACGTAGGCCTGGCCGAGATAGATTCCGTCGCTGTTCTTCCCCGAAGGGGTCGGACTGCTGTCGTCGCCAAAGGTGACCCAGGTCGAGCGCGGGTTGGTGGACGTCTCCACACGCAGCCCGTAGTAGAAGTGGTCGAACAAGTCGCCCCGGATGCCGATGCGAACGGCGTAGCGGAACCGCTCACGCATGTAGGTATCCTCCGAGGAGCCGGAACCCGGAGCGTTTTCCGCGCCGCGGTACTCATACCGCAGCCGCACGTCTCCAAAGAGCGTGATGCTCTTGAGGGCATTGTTGATGGTCCACTTCAGGGGCGGGAGTTTGTGGACCTCGTTGGTTTCAGCCGATTCGGCGGCGAGATCCTTCGCCTCCTTCTCGGTCAGGATTCCCTTCTGCACCAGCTTCCGAATCAGCGCCTCAGCCGTTTGGCCACGCCCGGTTATGATCGGCCCCGCCAGAGCCAGTATGAGAACAGTCCCGAAGCTGCAAATAGTATTCTTGTTCACCAGGTAAAACTCTGAGCCTTCCGCTGCTCCACCGCCAGGCCACCTCGGGCCCGCTGCTTTGCACGCGGCTGTTTCGTTCGAACAGACGATTGCCAACACAATCATCCTGCGGCATCAATGTTACAACCGCGCCACGGATTTGTTACGATTATGTTACAAAAGCGGAGATGTGGGGTATCTGGCCGGATGCCTTCGCTGCGGCCCGCGGCCCGGCCCGCAACTCCCAACTGGCCCTGTTTCCGTTCACGGCTCCTCCTTATCGAGCGAGCGGGTAATCAGGCTGGGGTTGGACACCCTGCGCAGCCGGCGCTCCCGAAGCAACAGCACCAGAGCCGCCAACCCTCCCAACAGCAGCAACACCCCAACCCCAACACGCCAGAAAAGGACGGAGCTTGACGCCGGGGCCGAAACCTGGGCCAAGGGAACCGACACCGCGTTGGATGACGCCGGGCGACCGGGCAGCGCGAGACTCCCCGGTTGCAGAGCGGCAGCGGAGGCCTTGTCATCCTGAGCGGCGGCACCAGGGGGGGGCCTACTCGCAGCGGAGGCGGCTTCAGGCGCGGCAGGAACTCGATCTGCGGTTGGATGCTCCAGCACGGGGACGGAAACCGGCTCGGATCCTGAAGGGCTGGGCGAGGCGGCGTTGATGACATCGTTGGCCTGCGGATTCGCCGGCGCCGGTGCAGAAGGCACAGCGTGTGAGGGAGCCGGAGGAACCGGAGGCTCCTCCGCACTCCCACCACCGGGCGAAGTCGCCGCCTGGCCTGCAGGCTGTGTTCCGGCGGGTTTGCTGGCGGGTGGCTCCACGGGCTCTGTATTCGGGCCGGTATTCGAAACCTCCAGCTCCTTTGCGCTTTTTGCGCTCTTTGCGGCCAACTCCGTCGGCTGCTTCACCGCTGTCTTTGCGGGCTCGGCGCTCCTTCCGCCTCGTACGGCGGCTTCGGCAGGCAGCGGCGGCAGGTTGATATTCCACGGCGCCGGAGTGACGGCGTAACTGACGATGCTCCCCCGGTTCGCGCGCAACACCGTCACAAAGGGCATCCTGGCTCGCTCTTGCGGCTCCCGCCATGTCTTATAGACGCCGTTAATTTGCTGATCGAAAGGCGTGCCGTGCAGGTCCTCGCCACCGTCCGAGATAATAATCGCCGTAATCAGGTCGGAGCCTTCGAAGACCCGTTTCATGATCGCGATGACCTCGCCCAGGTTCGCCCGGTGCTGAT
>JBJKSV010000671.1:0-2834 GCA_046703605.1 Limisphaerales bacterium | reverse complement strand
ACTCCACCACTCCACCACTCCACCACTCCATCACTCCACCACTCCATCACTCCATCACCCGTCATCGCCCGTTTCTCGCCGGGCGTGGTTTTACGCTGATCGAGCTGCTGGTGGTCATCGCGATTCTGGGCGTCCTGGCGGCCCTTGTCCTGCCCGCCCTTTCGGCGACCAAGGCGCGCGCGATGGAAACGGCTTGCCTGTCCAATGCGCGGCAGTTTTCGCTCGCCCTCCAGCTTTACGCTGGCGACAACGGCGACCACCTGCTGCCGAACATGGACGGCCAATCCGTCCCGCTGGGCCAGACGTGGGTTGAGGGCTGGCTGGGCCTGCCCGGGCCGGATTGCACGAACACCCTCTACCTCCAGCGCAGCCTGCTGGGCCCCTACCTGCGCACGGCCAAGGTCTGGCAGTGCCCGGCGGCGCGGCCTGTAACGGTGGGGGGCGTCACCCAACCGCGGGTGCGAACGATCTCGCTCAACTGCTTCATGGGGTCGCCCGTCAAGAGTCCCGCCGCCGCCACCTACCTGAAAATGTCCGACATCACGCGCCCTTCTCCGGCCCAGGCCCTGACGTTTCTCGAAGAGCGCGCTGAGACCATCAACGACGCCAGTTTTGCCATCCAGTGGGATTTCGATGAGAAGAATCCGGGCGCGTGGGTCCTCCGTGACAAACCGGAAGTCCTCCATCGCAACACGGGCAACCTCTGCTTCGCCGACGGCCACGCCGAATCGCACCGGTGGCTGGACGCCCGCACGCTTCAGCCCCACCGGAACGACGCCCCGGCGCCGCGCAGCAAAGACGTCCTTTGGCTCGAGCAGCACTCCACCTGGAAGCCCAACTGAGGAGTCGCTCCGTAAGCACCGGAGATACCCATGAGGAGCCACCTTAAACCCATTCGAAACCTCCCCGAACTCGCCGAAGAGGCGAACTGGTCTGCGGCGGCACTGGCGAAGAGGCGCGGCCTCTCGCTCCGATGTCTCGAGCGAGCCTTTCAGACGGAAATGGGCACAACGGTGCGGGCCTGGCTCCAGGAGCGGCGTCAATGCCGGGCTGTCGAGTTGCTGCGCGAAGGCTTTTCGGTCAAGGAGGTTTCAGCCGAGTTGGGCTACTCCGACCAAAGCCACCTCTGGCGCGCGTTCCGCCAGCGTTACGGCCGGGCGCCCAGCGTCGAGCTCAAGGCGGGGGCGGCCCAGACTCGCAAAAGGCCGGCATGTCGTGAAATGGCATGAAACTGTCGCGAACTGGCATTCCTCGAAGCTCGACCGGATGCCGCGCCCAGGCTAGACTCGGCGCCATGGAAATCGGCACGCAACTTGGCGACGATGGCTCGGGGCGGCTTTCCTGGAAGCGCCCCGCCGATTCGCGGGCCGCACATCTCTGGCGCAGGCGGAATGTCGTGGCCGCCGCTTTCCCCATCGCCGCCAAGCTGCCAACCGCAAGCCCACGGTATGACTGAGCCCCTTGCAAACACTCCAATCGCGCTGGACCCGCCGGCATCTGCGACGGGTGCCGCTCGCCAAGGTGGAAGCGCCGCACCCGCTGATCTCACAAAGGTGGTTTTGCTTTCGGCACTCCTGGTGGTACTGGTGTGGGCGGTCTATTACCCGTGCCTCAGGTTCCCCTTCATTTCGTATGACGACCCGATGTACGTGGCGCAAAACGCCGTCGTGAAGGGTGGCCTGACGCCCGCGGGACTGGCCTATGCCTTCACCAGCCTGCGCGGCTTCTGGCAGCCGGTTCTATGGCTGTTCTACATGGCGATAGCCCAGCTTTTCGGGACCGGCCCGGCGGGTTTCCATTTCGCCAACGTCAGCCTCCATGCCGCGAACGCAATAATGGTCCTCTTCATTGCTTGGCGGCTGACCAACAGGCTCCCGGTTAGCTTCCTGCTCGCGGCGTTATGGGCAGTTCACCCGAGCAACGTGGAGTCGGTGGCCTGGGTGTCCGAGGCGAAGGGGCTTCTTGCCGCCTTCTTTGCCCTGGCCTGCACCCTCGTCTATTTGCGGCACTCCCGCCAGCCTTCTGCCAAGGCGTACGTCGCCCTCGTTGTCACATTCACGTTGGGCGTACTGGCCAAGCCCAGCATTGTGTGCCTGCCGCTGCTCTTTCTGGCGTGGGACGCGCTCGGCCCTTGCAATGGGTTCCGCAGGGATCGGAAAGACCTTCCGAGGCAGTTCACCCAAAAGGCGCCACTGTTTATCATAGCCGCGGCAGTGTGCGCCATCGATTATGGCGCGGAAAAGACCTTCGGGGCGCTAAAAGCGGGAATTCCCGTCACGGCGAGGCTGTCGAATGCGGTTCTAGCCACGGCACACTACCTGAAACAAACTATCTATCCCACAGACCTCGCGGTGTTTTATCCTCTCCCGCCCCACGTCAACGCGCTGGAGGCAGCGGTGCTCGGAACGCTGGTTGCGGCCCTCCTGGTCTGGTTTGGCCTCAGGAGCAAAGCCGCCGTTGCCTTGATTGCCGGGTTCTTTCTGCTTCTGCTGCCGCAGCTTGGGCTCATCCAGATAGGAAACCACGCCAGGGCCGACCGCTACCTCTATCTCCCGCTCATCTTCAGCCTCGCGATGGTCCTTTCCCTCTTTACGCCCGTGTTTGCCTCGCGGCAGGTCCTGCCTGTGTTCGGCCTCGCCTGCGCCGCCCTGCTGCTGGGCTTCGGCCTATCCGCTAGATCCAACGTCCTTTACTGGCGGTCGGACAGGGCACTTTTCACTCACGCGCTCAAGGCCACGTCCGACGACAATGTGGTCGCGCAAATCACCCTCGGGCTTCTGGCGCTGAACAATGGGCAACCCGACGAGGCGATCTCGCGCCTCTCAAGGGCCGCT
>JBJKSV010000670.1:0-8731 GCA_046703605.1 Limisphaerales bacterium | reverse complement strand
GTTGAGGATGGCGGCCATCTCGGTGGCGCGGGCGTTCTTGAGGGGAAAGATTCGGATTTCGGCAACACGCGCGAGTTTGGCGGTGTCCAACTGCTTGACGAGGGCGGCAATCCGTTTGAGGTCGGCCTGGCCGGCGGAGACGACAATCGCGTTGAGCCGCTGATCGACGTTGATCATGACCGGCGCCGAGCCGCCCGCCGCGCCGCCTGGCATTCCCGCCGCGCTACGGAAGAGCGATTCCAGTGTTTGCGCGACGCGCTGGGCGTCAGCTTTGGCCAACTGAAAGACCTCCATGCGGGGCCCGCCGCTGGGCTGAGGGGCGTCCAGTTCGTCAATGAGCGAGGCGGCCATCTGGAGGTCATCATCGGTCGCGCCGACAATCAGCGCATTGGCCCAACCGTCGGCAATGACCGTCACCGGCTCCCGCGGCTCGCCCTGAATGGGAGCAGGCCGATTGGCGAAGAGCCGCTGGAGGGTGGCCTGGAGGGTTGTGGCGGTGGCGTACTTGAGCGGAAAGACGCGGAAATTGGTCTTGGTCATGGTCTTTGCCGAATCGAGCTGGGCGACGATGCGGTCCACCGCGGCGAAGCTTTCCCTGCCACCCGTAATCAGGAGCGTGTCGGTGCGGTCATCCGCCGTGACGGTGACCGGGATTGAACGCTGGCCGCTGCCCGGGGCGGTTTCGCCGGCCCGTTTCGCCTGAAAGAATTGCTGGAGCACCCTGGCGAGGTAAGAGGCGCGGGCATGCTTGAGCGGGTAGAGCTTGATGTCACTGGCGTTGTTGTACTGCGGGGTGTCGAGCTGCTTGATGAGCTCTTTGACGATCATCATGTTGGCCGGGCTGGCCGAGACGATGAGGGTATTGGAGGGCGGGTCCGAGGCGATGGCTAAAGCGTCGCTGGGATTACGCCGTCCCCCAGACATAGACAGGCCAGGGCGATAGACGCCTTGCTGCACCAGGGACTGGAGCATGGCCGCCACGCGCTGCACGTCGGCGTGCTGGAGGGTGAAGGCCTGAAGCACGCCTCCGGTGGGAGTCGGTTCGGCATCCAATTTCGCGAGCAATTGGCGGACCAGCTCGAGGTTCTGCTTGCTGGCGGAGATGATCAAAGCGTTGCTCAGGCTGTCGGGCTGGACATCCACCCGGTCCGAGGGCGAGGGCCGTTGGCCAGGGGGCGTAAGGCTCTGGAGCCGGGCGTTAAAGATGGTGCGGAGCGTGTTGGCCATCGAGAGGGCGTCGTTGTATTGGAGTCCGATGACAGTTAATTCGACGGACGGGTTTTCGGGCTCGCGGTCGAGCTTTTGCAGCAGCGCGTCCAAGGCTCGATTGTCGTCCAGCCCGGCGGCTACGAGCAGACTGTTGCTGCGGGGATCGGCAAGAATGACCGGCTCGTTGCGCTGTCCCCCCGGAATGCGCATGGCCTGGTAGCGACGGGCGAAAAGCTGGCTGAGTGTAGTGGCCAAGGTCTGGGCGTCGGCGTGCTGCAACGGGATGAGCCGAATCTGGCCTAACGAGGTGCCGGGTTGGTCCAGTTGCTTGATTAAGGTCTGGATGAGATCGAAGCTCTCCGGACTGCCGCTGATTAAGAGGCTGTTGCTGCGCGGGTCGGGGATGACCACCGTGCGCAGCGAGCTGCCGCCGCGCCGTCCACCGCGGGCACGCATCCGCTCGTCCAGCAACCGCTGGAGCGAAGCGGCAATGGAGGTGGCGTCGGCGTTCTGCAGGTTGATGATGCGGATGCCGCTCAGGTCGGTCGGCAACGCACGATCAAGCTGCTTGACCAACTGCTCCACGAAAGCCAGGGCCTGGTCAGAACCGAAAGCAATCAGGGAATTGGAACGTTCATCGACCGAGAGTGTCGGTTCCTCGGACGCCCGCAGCCGGCGCGCTCCCCGGCGCCGGCCCAGGTCTGTCAGCACTTGGAGCACGCTCCCGGCATCGGCATGCTCGAGCGGAAAGATTCGAATGGATTCCGCCCCCGCGGCGGCGGCGGTGTCGAGGTTCTTAATCATCTCTTCGGCCCGATCCAGCGCCTCCTTCCGTCCGCTCAGGATGAGCAGGTTGTTGGCGGGATCGACCCCCACGTTGAGACCATTGGCCCCATTGCGGCCCGAACGCCCCCGGCGACCGCCTTGACCGGTTTGGAAGGTCGAGTCCAGCGCCTGAGCTACTAACGCCGCATCGACATGTTCCAGGCGCACCAGGCGGGCGGTCAGACCCTCAGCCAGAGGGACGGTGTCAAGGAGTTTTACAACCGAACCGAGGGCTTTTAGGTTCTCCGGCGTCGAACCGATGACGAGCCGATTGGCCCCGCCAAAGCTGGTCGGCTGGGGCGGGTCCGCGACAATCTTGATGGGCTGAGTGAGATCCAGGTGGATGGGGTTGCCCTGTTCATCCTGGAACTTGAGTTGGCTGATTTGTTCCTGAAGCTGACGCGCCTCCGCGGTCAGGTTGTGGGCGTTGTCGGGCTGCAAGACACTGCGGAGCAGGTCGGCCAGTTCGGCAGCTTGGGCGTTCTTCAAGGGGAAGACCCGCAGTTCGATCTCCGAGAAATCAGCGGGGGTATCCAGTTCATGCACCAGGGTCTCGATTTGGGTCAGCACGCTGTCACGCCCCACCAGGAACAGCGCGCGCCGGCCAGGGTCGGGGGCGACCACCACCGGTTCGCCCGGGCGGACCGAGTGAAGTTGAGTGAGCATCTGCTTGACCAAAGGCAGAATGCTTTCAGGGGTGACGTGCTCCAGCAGTACCAAGCGATGGGCCAGTTGGCTGCTCAATTCGTTCTTGTCGAGCTGTTGGATGATTGATTCGAGCAGTGGAAAATCGCTGGGCCGGGCCCGAATGATAACGCTATGGGTGCGTGACTCCGCCACAACAGCGACTTCGGGGATGACCGCCTGCGGTTGCCCTGGCCGGGCCGGTTGGCCATTCTGTCCTCCCTGGCGCCCGCTCGCCCCGCGGTTTGCGAATCTTTCACGGCCCCGTTGCCCTCGCTGGTTGGGCTGGGTGCGAACCGGCACAGGCTGAGGCTTGAACAGCTCGTTCAACACTCGAGCCACGATGACGGGATCGGCCTCTTGGAGTGGGAACTGGCGAATCTCGAAATCAGGGGACGTGACTGAGGAAGAGAGCTGACTAACCAAGGATTCAATATGGTCCAATTCGTAGGCCGGGCCCGAGACAATGAGGGCGTTGGCCGCCTTGTCCATAGCGATGGTCACCGGGGGCGGCGCGTTAGTGGAGACGGTTGCCGCGGACAGGTTAGTGGGGGCGCCCGGCGTCGGCGAAGGAGAAACGGCGTTGGTCGCGAGGGAAGGTTTAGGCAGACTGTTCACGACGCGAATGGGGCCTTCGGCCATTTGCGAGTAGATGTTGGTGAGCATGGTGGCCATGCGCTCGACCGGGATCTCGGTGAGCGGGATCATGCGCACCTGGAGGCTGGTATCACGGGCGGAGGCATCCAATTGCTGGACCATATCGGTGATTTGGAGCAAGTCGGCCGGCTTGGCGACCGCCGTTAAAGAATTGGCAAATTCGTCCGCCTCAATGACCGGGCGCTCACTCCGGGGACGGTCCTGGAAGAGGGCTTCCAATTTCAAGGCCACGTCGTCGGCGTCGGCGTTTTGGAGCCAATAGAATTGAACCTGGCGGTCGGAATGTTGGGGGGCCTGGTCGAGGGTGGGCATGAGCTGCTGGATAACCTGGAGATATTCCGGTGTGGCGGAAACGATGAGGGCGTTAACGCGCCGGTCGGCCGCGACCGTAAACTGGCTGGAGGAATAGCCGCGGCCAAAGCGCGGCTGGGCCCGGGCGATGCCCTGAAGCACCTGGGTGAGAACGCGCGCCAGTTCCGGCGCTTCTCCGTTTCGAAGCTGGAAGATGCGAGTCTCCAGAACCGTGCTGGTGCTGGTTTGGTCCACCTCGTGGATGAGCGTAATGACCTTGGCCACCTGGTCCGCCGGCCCATTGACCAGCAAGCTCCGTGTGCCCGGCACCGCCGTCACATTGACCGCCGGGGGCGTGTTGCGCGGGGTCTTGGCCTGGAGCATGCGCGTCACCGCCATGGCCACGGCATCGGCGTCGGCGTTTTGCAACTGCACGGCCTGAATTGAGCCCACTCTGTTTGTGCCGGGGCTGTCGAGCGTTTTGATCAACTCCGAGGCCACCGCCAGCTTCTCCGGCGGGGCTTGCACGACCACCGCATTCATCGCCGGCGCCGCCGCCACTCGGACCTCGGTTGAACCGGCGCCGCCGCGCCAGCCGCGGAATCCCCGCCACGGCTGCCGGCTCTGGCCGATCAGAATTGATTGCAGCAAGTCAGCCACTTCGGTCGGGTCGCCATATTGCAGGCGGAAGGTGCGGACTTCGGAAGAGGTGACGGCCGCGGTGCGAAGCTTGGTCAGGACCTGTTCGATTTGCGGAAACTGGTCCGCTGTCGCCGCCACGATCAGCGTGCCCGAGGCGCTATCAAACTCGAAGCGCGGCGCCGGCGGTTCCCCCATGCCAGGAAACCCGTAGCGCCGCCGTCCATACTGTGCCTGTTGTCCGGCGAAGATGTGCTCCAGCGACTGCACCAGGTCGGACGGACTGCCCGCCGGCAGCGAGTAGGTGCGAACCTCCATTGCGCCGCGACTTGCCCCGACATCCAGGGCCTCGACCGCCTGCTCCAAGCGCGGCATCATGGCATCGCTGGCTTCAACCACCAGGGCATGATCATCAGGGGAGGCAGCAACGGCGATTCGCTCGCTCGGGTTGCTCGAGCGCATCTGGGGGAAAAACAGTTGCACCATCATTGCCGCGATGGAGGCGGCGGAGTTCTTTGCAATCGGAATGACTTTGAGTTGCAGGCCGCTCGCCTTGCCGGCCTGCTCCAACTGGTCGATTACCTCCGCCACCAGCTTCATCTGGGCCTCCGGAGCCGAAACGATGACACAGTTGCTCCGCTCCTCCGCAGCCGCCACCACCGAACCGGCGCCGCGCCGCCGCCAGTCGTTGCTGGCCATCGCGCGCATAATCATATCCGCCACCTGCCGGGCATCGGCGTTCTTGAGCTTGAAGACCCGCGCCGTTTGGTTGGTCTGGACTGTATCCAACTGGGCCACCAGGTTCGTAACGCGGTCCAGCGCCTCCGCCGGCCCTGCGAGCAGCAACCGGTTGCCGGTGGGCGAGGCCTGCACCAAGACGCGGGACAGCGGCTCGCCCGAGGAGCCATTGCGGCCTAATTCACGAAGCGTTTGGCTCAGCATCGGGGCCAGCGCCTGGGCCGAACCGGATTTCACATCCACCACTCGCATCTCGTTGTCGGCGCTCTTGCCCTCGGCGTCCAACTCCTTGACCGCCTCCTCGATCCGTGCCATCATCCGCTTGTCTGCTTCGACGACCAGCGCCCGATCGTTGGGAGTGGGACTCAGAGCCACCCGTTGCGAGGGTTCGCGCGCATACATCTCCCGGCCGAAGAGCCGATACATCGTCCTGGCCACCTCGTTGGCCGAGCTATTCGTCAGCTCGATGATCTTCAACTGGCGGTTGTCGGTGCCGCCAATGGTCTCAATTTGCTGAATCACCTGCTCGATGAGCTTCATCTGCGCCTCAGGGGCGGTTACAATGACGCAGTTGCTTTGCTGTTCCGCCGTCGCTACTACTGTCCCCCGCTGCCGCCAGTCGTGGCTGGCGATGGCTTGCATAATCATGTTGGCCACTTGCCAGGCATCGGCATTCTTCAGTTTGAAGACTCGCGCGGTCTGGTTGGTTTGAACCGTGTCCAACTGCGCCACCAGGTTGGTCATCTGCGCCAGTGCTTCCGGCGGGCCTGCCAGCAGCAAACGGTTGCCCACCGGCGAGGGCTGCACTAAAATCGGCGCCCTTCGCTCCGCCGGCGAGCCGTTGCGCGCCAACTCTCGCAGCGTCTGGCTGATAATCGGGGCCAAGGCCTCGGCTGAACCGGATTTAACTTCCACCACCCGTGTCTCGATGCCATTGCCCTTGCCTTCGGCGTCCAGTTGCTTTACCGCCTCCTCGATGCGGGCCATCATCGTCTTGTCCGCCTCAACCACCAGGGCGCGGTCATCGGGTGTCGGGCTCAGGGCCACGCGCTCGGACGGCTGTCGCGAATACATCTCGCGTCCAAAGAGCCGATACATGGTGCTGGCGACCTGGTCGGCTGAACTGTTAGTCAGTTCGATAATCTTCAACTGGCGGTTGTCGGTGCCGCCGATGGTCTCAATCTGCTCAATGACCTGCTCGATGAGCTTCATCTGCGCCTCTGGCGCCGACACAATCACGCAGTTGCTCCTCTCCTCGGGAGTCGCCACCACTGTCCCGCGCTGCCGCCAATCGCGGCTGGCGATGGCTCGCATGATCATGTTGGCCACCTGCCCGGCATCGGCGTTCTTCAATTTGAACACCCGCGCGGTCTGGTTGGTCTGGACGGTGTCCAGTTGAGCGACGAGGTTGGTCATCTGCGCCAGTACCTCGGGCGGGCCGGCCAGCAGCAGGCGGTTCCCGGTGGGTGAGGCCTGGACAAAGACCGGAGCACGGCGTTCCGCCGGAGGGCCGTTGCGGGCCAACTCACGCACCGTCTCGCTGAGGATGGGCGCCAGCGCCTCCGCTGAACCGGACTTGACCTCCACGACTCGTGTCTCAATTCCGTTTGCCTTGCCCTCGGCGTCCAGTTGTTTCACCGCCTCCTGGATGCGGGCCATCATCTGCTTGTCGGCTTCAACGACCAGCGCCCGGTCGTTAGGCGTCGCAATCAGGGCCACCCGCTCGGACGGCTGGCGTGAATACATCTCTTGTCCAAAGAGCCGATACATCGTGCTGGCGATCTGGTCGGCTGAACTGTTAGTCAGCTCGATAATCTTCAACTGGCGGTTGTCGGTGCCGCCGATGGCCTCAATCTGTTTGATGACGTCCGCTATCAGTTTCATCTCCTTAGCCGAGGCGGCGACGATGAGGCAATTGCTCCGGTCTTCGGCTGCGACGCCCACAAACCCGCTATTACGGCGATACCGGTAACCGCCCATGGCGCGCATGATCATGTTTGCCACCTGATCGGCGCTGGCATTGTGCAGTTTGAAGACGCGGGTCAGTTCAGGCTGGGTCTCATTGATGTCCAGTTGGGCGATGAGGTGCGTGACCTCGTCCAGGGCGGCGGGACTGCCCACCAGCAGGAGTTGGCTGCCACGCGGGGCGGCTTGAACGCGCACCTGGGCCAGCAGGTTGGTGCCGGTCTCATTCCGGCTCAACTCGCTTAGGGCCTCGCGCAGGAGGGAGGCGAGGGCTTGGGCAGAACCGCCCCGGACATCGATGACGCGGATCTCGCGCTTGGGCGCTTTGCTTCCGGCGTTGAGCGGCGGCGTCTCCTGCGTGGATGGGTCGAGCCGATGGATAAGGTCTGTAATGGCATCGAGTTGACCCGCGGCGGGCGCGGTGACGATGAGCCGGTTGCTGGTCGGGTCGGGAATGACCTTTGCCAGAATGGCGGTCCTGCGTCCACCCCCACGGCCCTGGGCGACGCCCGGAATCGCCTCCTGTACCAGCCGGGCGAGCTGATCGACGGGCATCTGGGGATAGAAGATCTTAACTTCGCTGGCCCGTGCTCCGGCCTCGGTCTCGAATTTGTTGATGAGCTGCTCGGACATCGTGATCCTCTCGGCAGGACCGAAGAGGATCAGGGTGTTGGATGCCTCAGCAAAAACGGCGGTCACATAATCCGTGGGATCCGGCGGCAGCACTTCGTAGGTCTTGCGCTGTTGGTTAAACACCGTGCGTTTGGGCGCCGTAGCGATGCCAAAGGTCCGGTTGATGATCTCAGCCAGAAGCGTCCCCGAGGCGTTGTGGAGGGTAAAGGTCTTGACCTCGCGCTGAACGGGCGAGGCAACATCGATCTGGTCCAGCATTTGCTGAACTCGCCGGATGTTCTCCATCCGATCCGTTACTATGAGTCCCCTGCCGCGCGAGAGCGGCGCCACCGAGCCTGCCGCCGAAAGCATGGAACTGAGCGGCTGGGCAATCTCGTTGGCATCGAGATTCTTGAGACTAAGCACCACCGTCACGATCTGGCCAGGGCGCACCCCATCGGTATGCTCTATTCCGTGGAGGATGCGGATCGGCATTTGCGGCAGCTCCTTAAAGGGCACGAGGCGGAGATAGCGCCCGTCTTCCATAAGCATCGCTTGCTTGGTGGAGAGGATCAGGTTCAACGCATCCAGGGCGTCAGTATAGGTGTAGGGATGCGGGTCGGAGAAGGTGAGCGTCCCATCGACGGTGATGTCTGCGACCAGCGGTTTGCCGGCCATCTGCGCAAAGCGCCTCAACGCGTCCATGTATGGCATCCCGGCGAAATCGAACCGGATATTTGCCTTCTGGCCGTCAGGATGGGAATCGGCCTCGGCATGTGCAGCCGTGGGGGCGGAGCTGGCGACCGGGGGTGAGTTGGTTTCGGTCGCTGGAGTCGCGTTCGAGTCGCTAACTGTCTTAGTCGCCGAGGCTGGCGCAGGCGCTGAGGGGGCGTTTGTGCCCTTCGCTATGGCAGACTGCGCTACGGGGGCCGGGCTGAGGCTTGGGACCGGATTGGTGATGACCTGAGATGACGCCGGCGCCGTGTTCGTGCCGCCCGCCTCCGGCGGCGAGGCGGCGTTGGTAACGGCCTGTGCTTCTGTCGCTGCCGTTCGCGCAGCCGCGGATACGGATACCTTTGTCAGCGCCGGGGCTGAAGACGCGGTCGAGTTG
>JBJKSV010000669.1:0-6841 GCA_046703605.1 Limisphaerales bacterium | reverse complement strand
GTATGGAACTGGCGACAGTTCGGCCAAGTATGTTCCCCAGAGCTTGGCTTTCACGGCAGATAGCACGTCGGCCACCTTGACTTTTAAGGACGTTTCGGCGACTGGCTCGAGCGTGGATCTATTGCTTGATAATGTTAGCGTGGTGCCCCGGACCACTCCCTTCCCAGGCGCCACCACTCCGCTATCCCTTACCGTGACGGCCCTGAACATCGACACGGGCGTCAGTGTCTCGGTCAGCCCGGTCGATACAACGGGTGCCGGCAATGGATTGACTTCTTTTGTCCGCCGTTACAGCTCAGGAGCCACCGTGAAACTCTCTGTGCCGTCGTCCCTGAATGGATATACATTCCAGTACTGGCAGGCCGATGGCGCGCGCGCGGGCGCCGGAACGACCATCAGCGTCACCATGGACAGCAACCATAAGCTGGCGGCGGTGTATGCCCTGTCTCCCCCGCCCCAGAACACAGGCGCGTGGTACGTCTCTGCCAGTGGAAGCGATTCCAATGACGGGCTGAGTTACGCCACCGCCTTTGCAACCCCTGCCCATGCCATAGCGCAGATTAACGCGGGCAGCGCCAACACGTCCGTCCTGATTGGACCCGGCACTTACAAAATGCCGTCCACTCTGATGGTTACTCGCTCGGGAACAGCGCAAAGCCCGATTACCATTTCCGGCCTACATGCTGGCGTTTGGCCGCCGGAGGCCGCTCTCATCAATCCATACGGGGATGTCCTCACGCTTAACGAGGTTTCCAACGTGGTGGTTCGAGGGCTCACATTTTCAGGATCTTTCAGTGGTGGTGGGAGCGGAGTGAAGGTCAACGCCCTTAATACAATTTACGGTGGCATAGTGATCGATCACTGCGAAATCACGCAGGTCGGGTATGGTGTTTTCCTGTACGGCGGCTCTGGTGGGTTCAAAGGTACAGAGGGGCTGGCCATCCGATCCAGCTATATTCACGACTGCCAGTTGGAGGGCATTGGGTCGCGAGATGACCAGAGCTGGCCGTGGACGAAGGGGTGGAATGTCATGGATCACCGCAACTTGCAAATCATCGGCAACACGATTTCAAACATCACCGGCAACGCCACCAGTCAGCTTGGCAGCGGCATCTGCCTCAGTATGACGACCAACGCCTTCATTTACGGTAACCTCGTTCGCCATTGCGGCTATAACGCTTCCAATATGGGTGGTGGTCCCGGTGGAATTATCGTTGGCTTTTCCAGCGGCGGCTACATTGGTTGGAACGCGGTCGGCGACATCCGCTGGACAACAGGGCACCGCTTCGATGGAATAGGGATTAATCCTGGTCCGGCATGTGACGGAACTTTGTGGGAGCACAATTACGTGTGGGACTGCGACGGCGGCGGCTACTTGGAATACACTGCGGAAGGGTCTGGCGGAAACAACACAGCGCGGTTTAACGTTATTGTAAACTGCGGTCTGAAGAATGAGGCCGGTATCTGTATTAGAGGTTCGTATGGAACTGTCACACCCATCGGCGCAAAGGTTTACAACAACACGGTCGTCAACACGACACCGGGCGCCAAGCCGGTCTGGATCAATACCGGGAACGATGGGCCAGTAAGTTATTTCGCCAACAATATCATTATCGGCTCCAGCACAGCACTTGTTCAGATCGACGATTCCTCCCCTACATGGGTGCTTTCCGGAAACTGCTATTGGGACAAAGCCGGCTCCCCAACCTACCTCTGGGCTGGTACGACTTACAACGGCCTCTCCGCCTTCCGCAGAGCCATCGGGCAGGAAACTGGCAGTCTGGAAATGGACCCGCCGCTCAACGACGAGAAGACTGTTCAGGCTCTCCTGTCCGTTGATCAAATGCAAACCGTCACCAACTTTCGTCCCGCCGCTGGAAGCAGCGTCTATAAGCGCGCCATTGACCTGCTTGCCACGTATGGGATCAACCCAGGCGGCTATGATGCGGCCAGCAATGCCATCCCGGCTGCCCCTTATGGCATCGGGGCCTATGTCACCCAATAATGATACGAATCGTCGCCCTTGGAACCGGGGGTTGGATACCCAGCCGGCAGCGCGAGACTAGTTGCTTTCTCGTCTTATCCGGAGAAGATGCGCTGCTGTTGGATGCGGGCACCGGGGTCAGGCGCTTGCTGGAGACGGCCCTCGCCGACCGGTTGCTCGCGAACGTGAAGGTGTTGCACATCCTCTTGAGCCACTTCCATCTGGATCACGTGATAGGGATCACTTGGCTTCCGGGTATTTGGACCAAAGGCATCATCCTCTATGCGCCGGCGCCCCCGTTGGTCCAATATGAAGGGGATGCAGCCATCGCGACTCTGACCACCCCGCCCTTGTTTTCCCTTCCCCTGGGCCAATTCCCCGGCGGGGTTGAATTGCGTCCAGTCCCCCAGGATGGTTTCAGCATTGGTGGCATGGCTATAACCGTCATGCCGCAACGTCACCCAGGCGGCTCGATAGGCATCCGTGTCAATGACGCCGTCGCGTATTGCACCGATGCCTTTCTCGGCGAACGGCACGAGCAATTCGCCAAGGGCGTGAGGCTGGCTCTGTTTGACGCCATGTTACCGAAATTAACTTACGAATCCATGCTCGCCTCCGGCCGTGAGCCGGATCATGGCGCCGGCTGTGTGGCTGCGCGCGTCGCTGGCGCGGCGCACGCTGCAGAGTTGTCGCTCATCCACATCGACCCGCGGCTTGGCTTGGCAGGAGAGGGACAACTCCTCCAAGAGGCTCAGGAGACCTTCACCACCACGTTTATCCGCGATGATCTTCATGAATGGCGCATCTGAGGAACGCTGACCCGCAGGGCCTCGCCTTGGCGTTAGCGCCGGCCAGATTCGCCACACCCCGTGAGCACTTCGCACCATGCGATCTCTGAAAGTGCTTGCCCTTTTCACGTCTTTTGTTATCCAGGACGGTACAAACCAAAACTGAGGAACATGATATTCACGCCAACCTGGAAGGCTGGGAAAACGTCTCCGTGGCAAACCTTGCCGACGGCGGTTCTGGCAGCCGCGATGTTAGCCGCCGCCGCCAGGGCAACCGCACAGCAGGTGTTGGTTCCCGCCCCGCCCTCTGTTGAGACCACCACGCCTCTTGGCCAGGCCCCATCCGAGATGGGCGAGGGGGTCACTTCCTTCCTGCCGCACTTAATCCAGTCGGTCGAGCCTTCGCGGTGGGCGCCGATTCACCTGCGGCCGCACCTGTCCTACACGTTTGAGTACGGCAATGGTATTCAATCCAGTCCCGGGGAGAAGCAGAACACGATCTTTCAGGAACTGAGTCCGGGTGCCCTCGTGGATATTGGGAAGGACTGGCATCTGGACTACACACCCTCTCTGGATTTCTATTCCAGCCCCGGCTTCCAGGACACGGTTAACCACAGGGTTTTCCTCAATGGCGCAACCTCCTACGATGCGTGGACCTTTAACCTATCGCAGAGCTGTGACATCACCTCCTATCCCCTTATTGAGACTGCCAGCCAGACCAGCCAGCAGCTTTACGCAACGCTTCTTGGGGCTAGATATGTGGTCAATAGCTCCACTTTCTTGGATTTGGAGGCCAGCCAAGACTTTCGGTTTGTGGACCAAACCTACAGCCGGGCCTTGGGCAGTTCGCTCACCTGGTCCACGACAGACTGGGTGAACCACAATTGGGGATCGAAGCTCGCCATCGGCCTAGGTCCGGGCTTTGGCTACACATTGGTGCAACAGGGCAGCGACCTGCTGTATGAGGAACTGCAAGGCCGCGTTCTCGGACAGGTCACCCCGAAGCTCTCCCTTATGCTCAGCGGAGGCGCTGAGATCATGGAGTTCGTCAACACCGGCACATCGCCACTGCTTAACCCCATCTTCAGCGGGTCTATAAACTACCAGCCTTTCGCCCAAACCCTCATTTCACTCACGGCCTCTGAACGGACCGGTTCTTCGTACTATCAGAACGAGGTTTCGGACAGCACACTGCTCGGTGTGTCTCTCCGGCAACGGCTGCTCGGGATGTTTTTCCTCACCGTCTCCGGCGGATATGCCAATACCGCCTACACCGCTTCCACTACCGGAGTTCCCACCAACACAGGTCTCAACTACGAATACGTCCGAGTCGCGCTTTCCAAGACCATCCTCAAGCGGGGCGAGGCTTCCATCTTCTGGTCCAATAGCAGCAACACCTCCAACCAGCAGGGGTACGGGTATTCGAGCGATCAAGTCGGATTCACCCTGGCTTATAGATATTAAAAGATACTGACCCGGACCCTGGCGAATGATACAAAAGCTCGCGTGCGTGGTTGGGGCGCGTCCCAACTTCATTAAACTGGGCGCCCTCTGGGCGCCGCTCAACCGATTGGCCCTGCTCAAAACGGTTCTGGTTCATACTGGGCAGCATTACGACGCCTCGATGAGCGACGTATTCTTCAACGAATTGGGCCTGCCGGCGCCGGATGTGCATCTCGGAGTCGGTTCCGGAAGCCAAGGAGACCAGACCGCCCGCATCCTCGCGAAATACGAGCAGTGGCTCCTTGACGCCGGCAACTCGGTCTGCGCCACCCTGGTCGTCGGCGATGTCAATTCCACCCTGGCCTGCTCTCTTGCTTCGGTGAAACTCAACATACCGGTGATTCATGTCGAGGCGGGTCTCCGGAGCGGAGATCGCTCCATGCCCGAAGAAATCAATCGCCTCCTCACCGATGCCATCGCCGACCTGCTCCTGGTCAGCGAACCCTCGGGTGTTGCCAACCTCCTCCGGGAGGGACGCCCCCCCTCCGCCACGCATCTCGTGGGCAATGTCATGATCGATGTGCTCACCGCTCAACTCCCAAAGGCCCGCACTCTGAATTGTCCCGCCCGGTTCGGACTGGATCCCGGCGGCTTCGCCCTCTGGACCATGCATCGGCCTTCTAACGTCGATCGTGCCGATACCCTCCGGAGCATGATTGCCTCGATGCACCGCATTGCCAAAGACCTTCCGGTCGTCTTTCCCGTCCATCCTCGCACCCAGGCGCGACTCCAAACCCTGGGGTTGCTCCAAGATATGGAGGCCAATCCCCGCATCCACCTCTCTCCTCCCATCGGCTATCTGGAGCTATTGAGCCTTTCTTCCTCGGCCCGCATGATCATCACCGATTCGGGCGGCCTTCAGGAAGAGGCCACAGCTCTCATGGTCCCCTGCCTGACCCTCCGCGCCAACACGGAACGGCCCGTCACCGTCACCGAAGTCACCAGCACCTTGGTCGGAACCGACACGGACCTCCTGGAACGGCTCGTCTCCAAGATCCTTGCTGGCGCTTATAAGACCGGTTCGGTTCCAGACCTCTGGGATGGCGCAGCGGCGCCTCGCATCGTTGAATGTATTGCCGCGTTCCTCGGCATGTCTTCCACGGCCGGCTTCGACTCCGAACGACAGGCGCGGATGACTGGGCCTTAGCCGGCGTCAGGTTGCCGTTCAACACGCGTGAGGACTCGATGCGATTCCTGAACGACCGCAGTTTCACATCTTTGTTGCCTTCTTTTCCTTCTCCAAGAACGTATCCGCAGGCCCGATTTGCAAAAAGCAATCCAAGGGTGTAACATTTTGAAATATCCATGAAGGTGAAATCAATCTTGCTATCCGTCGGTGCGCTGGGTTTCATAGGAGGGTTGGCGGTCCTCTACGCGGCCACGGTGCATCATGCCCCATCGCCGCAGAGCCATGCCCCTCGGCCAAAGTCCCAGGTCGTGGCGCCTGCGATCCCTCCGCGGCAGGCATCGCCGCTCTCAGTTGTTTCGTCAGAGCCCGTGGCGCCGGTTCGTGCCTCGGTTTCTCCAGTCGCCACTGGCAACGCGGCGCAAGTCTCGCCAGAGCAACCGCTTGCCCAGGATCAGCCCCAGGCCGCGAAGCTGCGCAGCCCCAAGAAGCAAGGCGACACGCCTGCCCAGGAAACCTTCCAGTGCATTAATAACCTGCTGCAGATTGAAGCTGCCAAGAACCAGTGGGCCTTGGAGCACGACGCGAAAAAGGGGGCCACACCCACCGTGCAAGACCTCCTCCCCTATCTGCAAGACCGCACCTTTCCAACCTGCCCCGCCGGCGGCGTCTATTCCATCAAACCTGTCGCCACCCGCGCCACCTGCACCATTCAAGGCCACGTCATTCCGAAATAGCGCTCTTCCCTGGCAAAGGACCCTGGATTGGTCCTTTTCCTTCATGGTCTGCCTCTCCATAATGGGTGCCCATCCGTAACGGGTGTCGCATTCAATTGGATTAACGACAAACAGACTATGAAACTTGGATTCGTATCGGCGATTTTGCCTGACCTCTCTTTGGAGAAGGTTTTCGCCTTTGCCCAGGCTGAAGGCTTTGGGTGTGTCGAAGTGATGTGCTGGCCCGCTGGAAAGGCGGAGCGGAAATTCGCCGGTGTTACGCATATTGATGTCGCACACCTCGACCGGAGAGAGGTGGACGCCATCCATGACCTCTGTGCCAGACACAAGGTCGCTATTTCCGCGCTGGGCTATTACCCCAACCCACTCGACCCCGACCCGGCGGTTTCAAAGAAGGCTGTCGAACACCTCAGAAACGTCATCCTGGCCGCCGAGAAGCTTGGCCTCAGCACCGTCAACACGTTCATCGGACGGGATTGGACCAAAACCGTGGATCAGAACTGGCCCCGGTTCCTCCGAACCTGGAAACCGCTCATCGCTTTTGCCGAAGCTCACGGCATCAAGATCGGCATCGAGAATTGCCCCATGTACTATTCCGAAGACGAATGGCCCGGCGGCAAGAATCTGGCCACCACCCCGGAGATCTGGCGCCGCATGTTCAACGACATTCCCAGCCACTCCTTCGGCCTCAATTACGACCCTT
>JBJKSV010000668.1:0-2639 GCA_046703605.1 Limisphaerales bacterium | reverse complement strand
CTCACGCATCGTGCTCTCCATGAGTGGCAACTGAATTGCCTCGGCTTTGAGCCTGGCCTCCACGCGTTCTCGGAGCGCTGTATCTTGCCCACACGCGCCCTCCAGGAAGGCCATCCGTTGGTCGGGAGCCAGTTGCCGCGCCCGAAAGAGAATCGCTTCTTCCCGGCCCGTTGAAGAATCCATCGCCATAGTTAAGACCGGCCGCCCGGTGAAATCGCGCGAGGCGGCTCGACCACATCTTCACGAACGTACTCGACGCCGGGGCTGACCAGGATTTGGCGCGTTTGCTCGGAGGGCACTTCGTAAAGAATGGAGAGCGTCATGGGTGGGCCATAATAGCGCTTCTTATTGCAAATCCTCAACTGCCGCTGCAGCCGGCTATAGAGCTGAGCCACCGGGCGATCGACCACGACCGTAAACTGATGCTCGTGTGAGGTGATAATGCGAACCTCCGGCACTTTCGACGTGCGCCGGACGAACTGCTCGTACAGTCGTTGTGGCTGGTTTCGGAAATGACGATAAACAAAGACGGCGATCAGCGCGAAAGAGATCATTGTCCCAGTGCTGATATGAGACACGGACCAGTAGAGCGCCCCAACCAGGAGCACCGCTCCCACCCCATACCAGACAAAACGGGAGGGGGACACCGAACGCAGCTCGCTACAAGCATCTGAAAAGCGCTGGCGCCACGATAACTTCGGAGTCAGCCCGGCTTCTGTGCTCCGGCGTATCAGTTCCAGGTCCACCACAAGCGAGCGGGCATCGGCGTAGCGCTCATCGGGTTGCTTTCTAAGGCACCGCGAGACGACCCGCTCAAAGGCCTCCGGCACGTGCGGCCGAATCGCCCGCATTGGGGGCGCTTCCTCAAAGGCGGCGGCATGAAGCGCATCCACGAAACTGTCGCGACGAAAAGGGGATTGGTTAGTAACCATCTCGAACAGCATTACTCCCAGCGCGAAGACGTCCGCCCGGGCATCGACCGGCAGTCCCCGGACTTGCTCGGGACTCATGTATGCGGGAGTGCCCATCACCAGTCCCGTCTGAGTCCGCGCAAGCTGTGACGTTCCAGCCAGGAGTGTCGCGGCGTCGGTGCCGGGCGTGACGACTTCCTGCAGTTTGGCCAGGCCAAAATCGAGGATCTTCACATGGCCGTCGGCCGTGCGCATCACATTGGCCGGCTTGATATCGCGATGGATGATTCCGAGGTCATGGGCCTTGGCCAAACCTTCCGCGACCTGAACTCCAATCTCCATCGCCCCCAGAAAGTCCAATTCCCTGTCCTGAATCAATTGCTGCACGGTTTTGCCTTCAACCAATTCCATCACGATGAAGGCCAGACCGTCTTGTTCGTCGGCATCGAAGATCTGAGCCACAGAGGGATGATTAATGCGGGCGGCCGCTCGGGCCTCCTGAAGGAATCGCTGCCGGCGCTGCGGATCGCAGGTCACTTCAACGCTCAGAAACTTCACCGCCACAGCCCGGTGCAATCGCGTGTCATAAGCCCGATAAACCAAGCCCATGCCTCCTTCACCGAGCAAGGTGTCCAGGCGGAATTGCTTGAGCATTTGGCCCACTACAGGCCTTGGAACCGCTACATTATTGGTGCTCTTGGAATCAACGTTCATGCGGCCACCACCCGCGTCCCATTATGCCCAAGTCGGCCCTCGACTCAAGCTCATTTCTTGACCGCGGAGGAGCTAAAGGCTGTCCGAAAAGCCCGCGTCTCGGCAGCAGCCGACGCAAGGAGGCTCAAGAATCCGGGGGGCTTCCGGCCATCCCGATTCCGTTGCGCCAGAGCGACCACCCGGCGCGGCTGGACCTCCAGGCGCTGATCGACCAGTGCTATGAAAACGGGCGCTATGATGACATCAATTACACTGAGCCGCCCCGCCGAGTTTTCTACGGTTTGACCCCATCGATTGCGGAGAGGGGACGAGTTGAAACTTCCGCAGGTTTCGGTGGGCTTCTGCAGGTTTCCGTAGCCTGCATTTTGCGGCCGGGAGCAGGGAGAGAGGATCTGAGATGTCGGAGCAAGCGGAGTGACTACAGGTGACCATAGGCGACCATAGGTTACTATGGCTTACCGTGGGGTTTCCGGGGCCAGGGGATGCTGGATGGTGAACCGGACATCCAACAATCAACACCGGGCAGCCGATATCCAACGCGCGGGCCAAGGGCCGACGGAGGGAGGGGGGGACAGTGTATGTACCCCGCTGGAAAGGTTACAAGGTAACAAACGTTGGTAATCAGGGACTTAGGCCGGTTTTAGGGGTCACAAAGGGGTTACAAAAAGGTTACAAGGGGTTACAAAGCGTTACAAATTCGGTAGAAAGCCGGGGGAGGATGCGTTGGCGGCAGGTTGCCCCGTTCTCAGCCGGGCGACAATCGCCAGCTCTGCCGGGTCGGTCTTTGGCCGCGCGGCCAGACCCTCCTGCGTCCAGCGCAGGCGCGGCAGGTGCTCGGCCAGGATTGGCCCGGCTTTGGCCTCGGCGCTTTCGTGAGGCGCGTTTCGTCCGGTGACCTGGCGGATTGTGGCATTGATCCGAGCCGGAGCGCGAACTTGCCTCCGGGTTGTCTGCCGGATCGAGGCAGTGTGTCCAACTTCTGGGCTGATTGGGGCAGGTTGAGTTTGATTTGGC
>JBJKSV010000667.1:0-3578 GCA_046703605.1 Limisphaerales bacterium | reverse complement strand
AGCTCAACTGGCGGTTGCCAAAGCGGGGGTGGAGCAGGCCAAGGCCAATCAACTCGCCGCCCAGGCAACCTTGGACCGCGCCCAACGCAACGTCGATTATTGCACCATCACCTCCCCGGTTAAGGGCGTGATCATCGACCGCCGCGTCAATATCGGCCAGACGGTGGTCTCCAGTCTCAACGCTCCAAGTCTCTTTCTGCTTGCCAAAGATCTGACTCGCATTCAGGTCTGGGTTTCGGTCAATGAAGCCGACATTGGGAACATCCATCCCGGCATGCCGGTCACTTTCACGGTGGACGCCTTTCCCAACCAGGTTTTTCATGGCGAGGTCGGCAAGATCCGGCTGAACGCCACCATGACCCAGAACGTCGTGACCTACACGGTGGAAGTCACCACGGATAATTCCGACGGCAAGCTGCTGCCTTACCTGACCGCCAACGTTCAATTCATTACTGCCAGCCGGCGGGATGTGCTGGCGGTGCCCAGCGCCGCCCTCCAATGGGAACCGCAGCCCAATCAGATCGCCCCGGAATTCCGGCAGGCAACTCACCAGCCTGGCGCCTCCCAGCACCGATTGGCGGCTGGCAATGGTGTCAGTCCGGCCCAACTCGCCCCGCACAAAGGAACGGTGTGGGTCCAGGACGGCGAATATGTGAAACCGGTGCGGGTGGTCACGGGATTGGCGGACGAAACCCAGTCTGAGACTGAGGTTGAGGCCGAGGGCCTGCAAGCGGGAATGAACGTGGTGGTGGGCGATGAATCCCCGGGGAGCTTGGCCGGTGGTCCCGGGATGGGCGCCAGCCCCTTTACCCCGCGGTTCCATCGGGGTGGAAGCAACGGGGCAGGACACGGTGGTCAGGGAGGAAGTTGAGGACAGAAGAAGGCTTGGGTTCATGAACCTGATCGAGTTGAAGAATCTCCAAAAGACTTACCACCTGGGCGAAGTCGATGTGCCGGTGCTTAAGGGCATCTCCACCGTCATCGCCCGGGGAGAGCTTGTCGCCTTGATGGGCGCCAGCGGCTCCGGCAAGAGCACGCTGATGAATCTGTTGGGATGCCTTGACCGCCCCAGTGCGGGCGAGTATTGGCTGGAAGGCCGGGAGATTTCAAAGCTCTCGGCGACGGAGCAGGCGCGAGTCAGGCGGCAGACGATCGGCTTCGTCTTTCAGAGCTTCAACCTGTTGCCGCGCACCAGCGCCCTGGAAAACGTGATGATGCCTCTAACGTATTCGGCCGAAAATCTCTCCGAGCACCAAATGCGTGAACGGGCATCCGCCCTGCTGACGAAAGTGGGCTTGGGAGACCGGGTGGGCCACCATCCCTCACAACTTTCGGGAGGCCAGCAGCAGAGAGTGGCCATTGCGCGCTCCTTGGTCAACAATCCGACGCTGCTGCTGGCTGACGAACCGACAGGAAACCTCGATTCCCACACGAGCGAGGAAATCCTCGATATGTTCCAGGACCTGAACCGGTCGGATGGGATTACGATCATCCTGGTCACGCATGACCCGGGTGTCGCGCATCACGCCCAACGGGTCATCCATATCAAGGACGGCCTGATCGAGAACGGAGTGGCCTTCGCCACTGAAACCCAAGCCATGGAGGTGGGGGTGTGAAATCGGTTCGAACCCTAAAGACGGCGCTCCGCGCCCTGCGCCGGAATGTCATGCGCGCCTCGTTGACGACCCTGGGCATCGTCATCGGAGTCGCTGCGGTGATTGCCATGATGGAGATCGGTAGCGGCTCCTCCGAGGCCATCCAGCGGGCCATTGCCAGCATGGGCGCAAACAATATCCTGGTCATGCCAGGCACCGCCGCCAGCGGCGGTGTGAGCTTCGGCGCCGGCAGTGTGATGACTCTCACGCCGGAAGATGCGGACGCCATCGCGCGAGAGTGTCCGGCTGTCGGCGCCGTTGCGCCCGTCGTGCGGGCGCGCACGCAAGTGGTTTATGGCAACAAGAACTGGGTGCCGATGTTCATCGACGGCACCACGCCCGAATTCCTCCGTGTCCGCGATTGGACGCAGATGGCCGAGGGGGTGCCCTTTACGGAGCGGGATGTGCGCAACTCCAGCAAGGTCTGTGTGGTCGGCCAGACCATCGTGCGCCAGTTGTTCGGCGGCCAGTCCCCTCTTGGCAAGGAACTGCGCATCCAGAATGTGGCTTTCCGGGTGGTGGGCGTGCTCACCCCCAAGGGCGCCAACATGATGGGCATGGACCAGGACGACGTTGTCCTTGCCCCGTGGACGACCATTAAGTACCGAGTCAGCGGTTCGTCTCTGCAAAACGTCAATCAGAGCGCGGTTTCAAGCGCAAGCTCCACGACCGTGAACACTCTCAATGAGATTTATCCCAGCACCGAGCAAAGCCTGTATCCCGTCCCCTCCGCCACCCAGGCGGCCGATACCCCCCAGCCCGTGCGGTTCGCCAACATTGACCAGATTATTTCCGCCGCCAAGTCCTCCAGCCTCATCCCGACCGCCATCCGGGAGATGACCGCCCTGTTGCGCCAGCGCCACCACATCCGCGCCGGCGAACCGGATGACTTCACCGTCAGAGATATGACCGAAATGACCAATGCCATGAGCTCGGCTACTTCTCTCATGACCAAGCTCCTGCTGGCGGTGGCCATGATCTCGCTGGTGGTCGGCGGAGTCGGGATCATGAATATCATGCTGGTCTCGGTCACGGAGCGCACACGCGAGATTGGCCTGCGAATGTCCGTCGGAGCCGAGCCGGGCGACATCCTTCGCCAGTTCCTGACCGAAGCGGTCGTGCTGTGCCTGATTGGTGGCGCGGCGGGGATTTGCACGGGCCGGGGATGTTCCTACCTCGTGCGAGTTTTTTTGCGCTGGCCCACGGCTATCTCGGTCGGCGCCATCATCGCCGCCGTGGTGGTGTCCGCCAGCGTCGGGATCATCTTCGGGTATTACCCGGCCTGGAAGGCCTCGCGTCTCGACCCGATTGAAGCTCTTCGCTATGAGTAAATCGAGTTTCCTGGCAGGCCTTCTCCTCTTGGGCGGTTGCGCCGTCGGCCCAAATTTCACCCCGCCTCATCCCGCCATGCCCGGCGCGTGGGTGGGAGTGACGAACTCCGCCGTCTCGAAAGCCTCCGCCGTGACTGCTCAGCCAGCCACCCTCGCGCGGTGGTGGGAGGCCTTCAACGACCCCGAACTGACCGGGCTGGTCGATGAGGGCCTTCGGGCCAACCTCGATGTGAGACTGGCCGAGGCGCGTTTGCGCCAGGCCCGCGGCTCGCGCGCAGTGGTGGCCGGCGGGCTCTGGCCGGGAGTCACGGCCTCGGGTTCTTACGCGCGCGAACACTTCGGCGCGAATGCCGGCGGAATCCCGGGCAGCCATGACCTCTTCCAGGCAGGGCTGGATGCGCACTGGGAAATCGACATCTTCGGCGGCGTGCGGCGCAACGTCGAGTCCGCCAACGCCAATATCCAGGCGGCTCGCGAAGACCTGCGGGACGTTCAAGTCAGCCTCGCCGCCGAGATCGCCCTCGAGTACGTTCAGTTGCGCGGCTTTCAGCAGGAAATTGCCGTCGCTCAGGACAACCTCAAGGCCCAGCAA